>NZ_JASPFZ010000079.1:0-228 GCF_030227355.1 Corynebacterium sp. MSK310 | reverse complement strand
CGTCCACCCGGCGGTCAAATCAACATAAACCACGTTGTCGGCATGTGGCACCGACAACCCCCAGAGCTAAAACCCAACCTCTCTGGGCCACGGCCAAACCGCCGGAAGAAGCCAAACTAGCACCAGTACAAAAACTCCGTGGACTCCCCGCCCAAAAAGCGGGGAGACTCCGCGTCCACAAAGTCCCTAGACTCCGAGTCCACAAAGTAGCTGGACTCCAAGTCCAAA
>NZ_JASPFZ010000078.1:0-231 GCF_030227355.1 Corynebacterium sp. MSK310 | reverse complement strand
CTAAGCCTGTACACGCTGATGGTACTGCAACCGGGAGGTTGTGGGAGAGTAAGTCACCGCCGACACCAAACAACAAAAAGATAATTCCATATCGATTCTGGTAGTCCCCGAAAGACCACCACCCCGAATAATTGTGGGTGGTTGGTGTTTCGGGGACTTTCCGTCGTTTTACCCCCGCTGATATTTGCGACGTGTACTCTGCCGAACAGGGGTTATGCGTGTCGGGTGTGT
>NZ_JASPFZ010000077.1:0-244 GCF_030227355.1 Corynebacterium sp. MSK310 | reverse complement strand
AACAAAAAATCCTCATGGTCATCGCCGACAACCACATCACCACATCACTAGCTGCGACCGGAGAAATCATCACCGAGAACTACATCGACACAGCCCGCGACTACCAAAAGCCCTACTGGAAAAAGGCGACCCACCCCTAGACCCAAAACACGAAAAACCGGCACCCCAGAACAAAAACGACTGAGATGCCGGTTTGTCAACGATGTCGCGACTGACCTGTCAAGCATGTCGCGACTCATGACAT
>NZ_JASPFZ010000076.1:0-247 GCF_030227355.1 Corynebacterium sp. MSK310 | reverse complement strand
AGGTGTCGATGTTTTCTAGGTTGGTGATGCTGGACCAGCCGTAGCCTGGGAAATACACTTTCGCCTCACCAGCACCACCACCGGCGCCGGCAGGGTTATTGTCGCCGGTGGTGTCGGTGGTGAAGGTATTAATCGCGACTTTGGTATGCGTGTTGTCCAGGATGAGTTGGATTAAGGCTTCACCGGCACCGCACCTGTTGTTGTCTGCTTGGGTGTCGATATGGCGGGCGATGATGGCAGCAGTAGC
>NZ_JASPFZ010000075.1:0-251 GCF_030227355.1 Corynebacterium sp. MSK310 | reverse complement strand
GAAGTCTGCCGCGACCTCGGTGTTAGCGAGGCAACCTACCGTCGCTGGGTCAAGCAGTACGGCGAGATGTCCCGCAGCGAAGCCTGCCGCTTTAAAGAACTGCAGGAAGAAAACGCCAAGCTTACCCGCCTACTCGGAGAAGCCGAGCTGGAAAAACCGCTACTAAAAGGAGCATGCGGAGGCAAAAATTCTTTCCCCGGCACGCAAATTATGAAGCCATCGATGACGTTGTATCCGTGGGCTATTCGGTG
>NZ_JASPFZ010000074.1:0-258 GCF_030227355.1 Corynebacterium sp. MSK310 | reverse complement strand
CGTTGGGTGTGCGCCAGTCTATGGGAGCGGTAGGAACGAGTGCGGATAGAAGCCCTGGCAGAATCGTTTAACGCCACGCTCAAGCGGGAAGTCTTGCGTGATAGGAAAGTCTTTGACAATCCCATTATCTGCCGTCAGGAAGTCTTTAGGTGGTGCATGCGCTACAACACGCGCCGGCGGCACTCCTGGTGCAATCTCGTAGCGCCTGATGTCTTTGAAACCGAGACTTCGGCTATACTGACCACAGCAGCATAGCTA
>NZ_JASPFZ010000073.1:0-265 GCF_030227355.1 Corynebacterium sp. MSK310 | reverse complement strand
CTCGGTGATGATTTCTCCGGTCGCAGCTAGTGATGTGGTGATGTGGTTGTCGGCGATGACCATGAGGATTTTTTGTTTCTTGAATGCGCGCCCGATGCCTAGGTGGAAGAGTTTGCCGGCGTAGCGGACGGTGACTTTGCCGTTGTCCCAGACGATGTCTTTTCTGGTGCGCCATTCTTGTGTGGGATTGTCGTTGGGGCTGGCTTTTGTGCCGGTGGTGTAGCTGTGGTGTGGGGTGTGTCGTCCTAGTGCGCGGTGTGGGCGT
>NZ_JASPFZ010000072.1:0-285 GCF_030227355.1 Corynebacterium sp. MSK310 | reverse complement strand
CTAGTTCCCACCGCTCCCATGGACTGGCGTACACCTAACGACGAGCAGTAGTTCCTAAAGGTTTGTGAGGTGTACACACTGCCGTGATCGGAATGGAAAATAGTCCCGTCAAGACTGCCGCGCACGCCGTGTGCGTGGGCTAGAGCATCAATGACCAGTGAGACCCGCATGTGGTCTGCGAGTGCATAACCTGCAAGTTTACGTGAATTGAAGCGTCCTGGGTTTAGTTCCTACCTCAGCTAAGGAAGGATTGAACTATGCCTAGAAAGTATTCCGTCGAGTTCA
>NZ_JASPFZ010000071.1:0-298 GCF_030227355.1 Corynebacterium sp. MSK310 | reverse complement strand
GTGAACTTGCGGCCTACTAAATCTGGCATGACACGGTGACCAGGCTTGCGCCTAGTGGTGGTGCATCGACGCCGTTTACTAAAGCCTTTAAAGTCCCATGGCTTTTGATGATTCGTGCGACTTTCTTGTGATTCGTCGGGCCAAAGCTCTCATCGGCTTTAAGGCTCGCAG
This sequence comes from Corynebacterium sp. MSK310, assembly GCF_030227355.1. NCBI lineage: Bacteria > Bacillati > Actinomycetota > Actinomycetes > Mycobacteriales > Corynebacteriaceae > Corynebacterium > Corynebacterium sp. MSK310. Next base: position 127 of record NZ_JASPFZ010000071.1, on the reverse strand, counting down.
CGATGCGTTTAGCCCCATAAAGACCAAGCTCATCATCGAAGATGGTTGTGATTCTTGCACCAATAAGACCGTCAGAATATATCTTTAACCTGCGCTTTTTTACGGGTGCTCACCCACTTGTAAAACG
>NZ_JASPFZ010000070.1:0-298 GCF_030227355.1 Corynebacterium sp. MSK310 | reverse complement strand
TGCGTCTTAGATAGCCACGGCGCCCAGGTCCTGTCCAAACGAATCAATCAAAACGAGCAGTCCTTACGCGCGCTCTTTTCGAATTTCTACTCTGGTAACAACAAGGTCCTTGTCGTTGTTGACCAGCCAAATAACATTGGTCGGCTTACTGTCGCGGTAGCCCAAGACCTTGGAATTGATGTGCGCTATCTTCCCGGCTTGGCAATGCGTCAGCTCTCACGCATCCATGCCGGAAACGCCAAAACGGACATCCGAGATGCCTACATCATCGCCCACGCTGCAAAGAACCTTCCAGAAT
>NZ_JASPFZ010000006.1:0-129954 GCF_030227355.1 Corynebacterium sp. MSK310 | reverse complement strand
ACATCCACACACCACAAGAAAATTAACCAAACGTTAACCTCTCATCGGCGGCTCGTACTAACTTACCCAACAACCTGGACCAAGTCAAATCCTTGAGCCAAGCCAGTACAAAAAGTCACTCAAAAATAACCAACCGGCTACCTCTCGGCGACTTGGATAAACCTACACCCCACTCCAAGAAACGCACAAATCCCCAGCACACACGAGAAAAATGCGTACTGGGGAAGGTTAATTAGAAGATTTCTTCTTCCTGCGTCCTTTCGATGGTGGCTCCAAGCCGCGAAAGGTTCTCCACAAAGTGGGGATATCCGCGGTCTATATGGAAGACATCGTGAACGGTCGTCGCTTCGTCGGCGCACAGTGCGGAGAGGACTAGGCCAGCTCCGGCACGGATATCGGAACTCCATACATGCGTAGAGGAAAGATGTTCCTTACCCCGTACCACCACGTGATGGCCATCCACTTGGGCATCGGCACCCAAGCGCAGCATTTCGTCCACGAAGCGGAACCGGGATTCGAAGACGTTCTCCGTGATCACGGTGGTTCCTTCGGCGATGGAGGAAATGCCGATGGCCATGGGCTGGAGGTCCGTCGGAAAGCCTGGAAAAGGCAACGTCTGGTAATCCACGGCGGTAGGACGCTTATCCATGCGCACGCGGAAGCCGTTTTCATAGGTTTCAATCTCTGCGCCGGCGGACTTCAGCTTTTCCAGCGGAAGGTGCAGGTGACGCGGAGCAATACCGCCAACGGTGATATCGCCTTGTGTCATGGCTGCGGCATAAGCCCAGGTGCCGGCCACGATGCGGTCACCAATGACCTCGTGCTCCGTTGGGTTAAGCCGGTCCACGCCGTGGATGGTGACCTCAGAGGTGCCTTCGCCTTCGATATTGGCGCCCATGGATTTCATCATCTCGCACAGGTCCACGATCTCGGGCTCGCGGGCGGCATTGTGGAGAACAGTAGTGCCCTCGGCCAAGACGGCGGCGGTCAAGATGTTTTCTGTCGCACCAACGGAAGGAAAGTCCAAGCGGATATTAGAGCCGCGAAGCTCGGAAGCTTCAGCGACCACGGCGCCGTGTTCAATGCGCGTGGTGGCGCCGAGTTTCTCCAAGCCAGTCTGGTGCATATCGAGCGGGCGAGAGCCAATGGCGTCACCACCGGGCAGCGCAACCTTTGCATGCCCGCAGCGCGAGGTCAGTGGGCCTAAGACGCATACCGATGCCCTGAATTGGCGGACCGCATCAAAGTCCGCGTTCGATTGCGGCGTCGCGGGGGTAGTAATGCGGACGGTGCTGCCATCGATTGTCACCTCGCAGCCCAAGCCTTCGAGCACCTTCTTCATCAAAGGTACGTCCAGAATCTCTGGGCAATTGGTCAGCGTCGTCGTCCCCTCCGCCAGCAATGCGGCGGCCATGAGCTTAAGGACGCTGTTCTTGGCGCCATCTACTTTGACGGTGCCTGCAAGGCGGGCACCACCGGAAACAATAAACTGATCTTTCACAGCTTTATACGCTACCGGTTATCAGGGCAACGCGCCGATCCGGCGGGCGGCATTGACGGCTTCGTAGCGAGTGTGTGCCCCCAACTTGCGCATTACGGAGCGTAGGTAGGACTTGACGGTTTCGGCGCCAATCCCCATTTCTTCCGCCGCTTCCACGTTGGTGTGGCCGAGCGCCACGCAGGAGAGGACGTCGAGTTCGCGGGCTGAAAGCTTGGTCGATTGCTTCACGCGCACAGGAGAGACCATCTGATCACAAAGTGCCTCGAGTTCCTTGCGCAATTCCTCGTCCTCGACGCGGTTGGCCAGCATGCGCAGCTTGGAGTGGGTGGAACGAACCTGTTCCCATTCCGCACCGTTCATGGCATGGCCGCGGGAGGCACCCCCCTTTCCGCCATCGGCGCGGCGCATCGCGGAGTTGACCGCGAGGTCTTGCTCCAGGGTCCGCGCCGTCATCGTGACCTCCTCGATGACCTTATCCCCCAGGCGCACTGGGGAGTGCACGCCAACATAGAGCACTCCTCGGATTTCACGCTGCACGGTAACCGGTACCGCAACGATCGAGTGCAGGCCTTCGTCTTGGATCACGCTGTCGTTCTCGTGGGAAATGGTGGTGGCACGCGTGTAGTCCGATACGCCCACCGCGCGGCGGGTGGTGATGACGCGCCCGCCGACGCCCACGCCGGCATCGATAAGCAGATTCTGCAGCGCCGGTGTACGCAGACCCACCCACTGGGTAATTTGCAGGCGATTATCCGCCAATAATGTTGCGTACATCGTCACTGGGATTCCGGTGGCGGTTTTGAGAGACGACAGTGCCGCGCGTACGGATTCTTCATCATCTTTGAGGCGATGCGACTCCATGAGACTCTTTCCTCGTCGGGGGTAACCAAGTAGGTGCACCCGATATCCCCGAAAACTTGGGGAGCAGCGGGTAACTACGTGGAATTATAGACAGCAAGTGGGGGTAATTCGAAATCGCCCCTTTGCCTCCACGGCCGCGAATCCCACATTTCATGCCCGAATGGGTAGTCTGTAATAAATATACCACTCTGTCTACTTAAATAGTGTATCCTTGCGCTTGTACCTGATTTGACCACGAATACGATTCCCAAAGGAGTCCTAATAAATGGCTATTTACAACAATGTCCTAGAGACCATCGGCGGTACCCCACTCATCCGCATCAACCGCTTGGCAGAGGGCAAGGGTGCCACCGTGCTGGCCAAGGTGGAGTCCTTTAACCCTGGTAACTCCGTTAAGGACCGCATCGGTCTGGCCATCATCAAGGCCGCCGAGGAGTCCGGTGACCTGAAGCCGGGCGGCACCATCGTTGAAGCTACCTCCGGTAACACCGGCATTGCTCTGGCACTGGCCGGCGCGACCTTGGGTTACGACGTTGTCCTCACCATGCCAGAGACCATGTCCAATGAGCGCAAGGTCCTGCTTCGCGCATACGGTGCAGAAATCATCCTGACCCCGGGCGCTGCCGGCATGCAGGGTGCGGTTGACAAGGCCAACGAGATCGTCGCCGAGCGCGGCAACGCCATCCTGGCTTCCCAGTTCGCTAACGAGGCCAACCCCAAGATCCACGAGGCCACCACCGGCCCGGAGATCTGGGACGACGCCGAGGGCAATGTCGATGCCTTCGTCGCAGGCGTCGGCACCGGCGGCACCATCACCGGTGCAGGCCGCTACCTGAAGTCCAAGAACCCAGACGTTTACCTCGCTGCCGTTGAACCGGCTGACTCCCCTGTTCTGTCTGAGGGCCAGGCAGGCCCACACAAGATCCAGGGCTTGGGCGCCAACTTCGTACCGGACGTGCTCGACCGCGAGCAGCTGGATGAGGTTTTGACCGCCTCCCTCGAGGAGTCCATCAAGCTCTCTCGCGCCCTTGCTACCGAAGAGGGCCTGCTGGTTGGTATTTCCGCCGGTGCAAACCTCTCGGCTGCACTGAAGCTGGCTGAGCGCCCCGAGTTCGAGGGCAAGACCATCGTCGTTGTCCTGCCGGACTTTGGTGAGCGCTACGTTTCCACCGTTCTTTTCGAGGACATCCGCGAGGCATAATTAGCCCCGCAGCCTAGTCCGTGAATAAAAGGCACCCGTCAAGCTTGGCGGGTGCCTTTTTGTGACCAGTACTATAGTCCCCATGAGCATTATTAAATATATCCGCGAAGATTTAGCCAATGCCCGGGACCATGACCCAGCCGCCCGCGGCGACGTTGAAAATGCGATCGTCTATTCCGGCCTGCACGCCATCTGGTCGCACCGCGTCTCCCACTGGCTGTGGAAGCGCGGCCTGCGGGGCCCTGCGCGCATCCTGTCCCAGATTAACCGCTTTTTTACCGGCATCGAGATCCACCCAGGCGCCACCATCGGGCGCCGCTTCTTCATCGACCACGGGATGGGCATTGTCATTGGGGAAACCGCGGAAATTGGTGATGGCGTGATGCTCTACCACGGCGTGACGCTCGGCGGTCAGGTCCTCACCCAGACCAAGCGCCACCCCACGGTGGAAGATAACGTCACCATCGGCGCGGGCGCTAAGGTTTTAGGCCCCATCACCATCGGTGCCGGTTCCGCCATCGGTGCCAATGCCGTTGTAACGAAGGACGTACCAGCCGATCACATCGCGGTGGGCATCCCCGCCAAGAATCGGCCTTCAAATAGGCATGAGCGGGTCAAGCTCGTGGATCCGGACTACTACATCTAAATAGACTAAAAGCGGCCCACAGGCTTGTGTGGGCCGCTTTTTGCTGTGCTTAACCGCGCAGCAGGTCCTGGTATTCGGGGTTCTTGTCCATAAAGTGCGCCACGGCAGAGCAGGTGGCGATGACCTTCATGCCGGCAGCCCGAGTTTCATCGAGGGCCGCCTTAATCAACGGCGAGGACAGGCCCTGTCCGCGGAAGTCATCCCCGATGACCGTGTGGTTGAACTCGCGGGTATCGCCGGAATCTACATATTCGCAGATTCCTGCTTCCACACCGTCAACGGTAAGCACGAAACGGGACAAATCGGTCTGATGAGAAACTGCTTTTTCCATGTCCCCCATTAAACCAAAAATGGTCCCTCCTTGATAATAAGGAGGGACCATAGTTGTGGCCAGAGCCAGGATCGAACTGGCGACCCCACACTTTTCAGGCGTGTGCTCTACCGACTGAGCTATCTGGCCAGAAACCCGAAGGTTTCCGCGACCTTGACGGGACTTGAACCCGCGACCTCCGCCGTGACAGGGCGGCGCGCTAACCAACTGCGCCACAAGGCCATTTTCAATTTTGTGTGCCTCTTGGGCACGGGTAGTTACTTTACACAGCCGCCTAGAAACAACACAAATCAGCACTACAAGAGCAGTTTTCACGCTTTCCGATACCCCTGTACCAAGGTGGCACCAACAAGCAGCGGCCCAAAACCAAAAAAGAACAGTACCCGCCGAAGCGTGTACTGTTCAGACTGCGACCTTGACGGGACTTGAACCCGCGACCTCCGCCGTGACAGGGCGGCGCGCTAACCAACTGCGCCACAAGGCCAAATGAGAAATTATTTCGTACCAACACGATGGTGTTGGTACCCCCAACGGGATTCGAACCCGTGCCGCTGCCGTGAAAGGGCAGTGTCCTAGGCCGCTAGACGATGGGGGCCAGTCGCTTCTTGGCGACTTCTAGAAATATACTGGAGACATCACCAAGAAACAAAATCGCTCCCCCAGAAGGAGTTTTAACCATGTCTGAGCAGCAGAAAACCTGTTCCTGCCACGAGCCGGATATCCACGGATACAACGCCGATAGTAAGAGCAAAGCGCGTTATCTGGCGCGCCTGAAGCGCATTGAAGGCCAGGCGCGCGGGATTCACCGCATGGTCGATGAGGACCAGTACTGCATCGATATCATCACCCAAATCTCCGCGGTGACATCCGCACTAGAGAATGTCTCTCTCGCGCTCTTAGAGGACCACATAGAGCACTGTGTGGCCGGTGCGGCGGCCGAGGACGGCGAGGTGGCCAAGGAGAAGCTAGCGGAGGCTATGCACGCCATTAAGAAGCTGGTGAAAAACTAGAAAAGGAGCCGCCCGAAGGCGGCTCCTGATGTGGGCCCTGTGGGGATCGAACCCACGACCTGCGGATTAAAAGTCCGTAGCTCTACCAACTGAGCTAAAGGCCCAACGTCGCTCTATATTAGCGTGTTGACTTTTAGATCTCCTAATTAACCCCTCGCCTGAGAGTATCCAAACAAAGCAAAAGGAGGGCTTCCCAGCCGGGAGGCCCTCCTTTGCCATGGCGGTGGAGATTAACCGCGCATGTCACCCTTTTCCATGAAGTTAACCTGGAAGTCGAAGGCGGACTTCAAGTCGTGCGGGGTGTGCTGGAACTTGTTTTCCTTCGCACGCTCGTAGTACTCCTCCAACAGCGGACGGTAGTCCGGGTGAGCCACGGCGATGATCTTCTCTACGCGCTGCTTTGGAGCCAAGCCACGCAGGTCAGCCACACCGTATTCGGTGATGATGACCATGGTGTCGTGCTCGGTGTGGTCGGTGTGGGACACGAACGGAACCAGAGCGGAGATGGCGCCATCCTTCGCGATGGACGGGGACACGAAGGTGGAGATGTACGCGTTACGGGTGAAGTCACCAGAGCCACCGGTGCCGTTCATGATGCGGGAACCGGACACGTTGGTGGAGTTGATGTTGCCGTAGATATCTCCCTCGATCATGCCGTTGGAAGAAATCAGGCCGACGCGGCGGATGACCTCAGGGTGGTTGGAAATCTGCTGCGGGCGCAAGATGATGTGGTTGCGGTAGCGGTCTGCTTCCGCGTTCATCTTTTCTGCGTACTCCGGCGACAGCGCGAAGGAGGTTGCAGAAGCCATGGTCATCTTGCCGGCATCGATAAGGTCCAGCATGCCGTCCTGGATAACTTCGGTGTATGCCTGAATGTTTTCGAACTTGGAGTCCAAAAGACCTGCCATCACGGCGTTCGGCACGTTACCCACACCGGACTGCATGATGAACTTGTCGTACTCGAGGCGGCCTGCGGCAACCTCGCCCTCCAAGAACTCGATGAAGTTAGCGGCGATCTTCTCAGAGGTCTCGTCCGGCTCGCGGAATGGAGCGTTGCGGTCTGCCGAGTTGGTCTTGACCACTGCAACGACCTTCTCCTCGGGGATCTCCATGTAGGTGGTACCGATGCGGTCACCCGGCTTGTTAATCGGGATGGGCTGGCGGTTAGGCAGCTTGTCGATGCGGTAGATGTCGTGCATGCCCTCGAGGTTCTCGGACTGCCACTCGTTGATCTCAATGATGATCTTGTCTGCTGCCTCGACGAACTCGAGGTTATTGCCCACTGCGGAGGACGGCACGATATTGCCCTCCTCAGTAATGCGTACGGCCTCGATGATGGCTACCTGGAAGTCACCGTAGAAGCCCTCTTCTACCTGCTGGCCCAAGTGGGACAGGTGAATGTCCTGGTAGAGCGCGGTGCCGTCGTTGAACTGCTTACGCAGCAGCGGGTCAGAGTTGTATGGGGAGCGGAAGTTAATGGCCTCTGCCTCTGCCAAAACACCGTCGCAGTCCGGGGCGGTAGAAGCACCGGAGAAGAGGTCAATCTTGAACTCTTCGCCCTTTTCGTGCAGCGCCTTCGCCTTATCTGCAATGGCGGTAGGCAAACCCTTGGGGTAACCTGCACCGGTGAAGCCGGAGATTCCTACGCGGTCACCATTGTTGACGTACTTCGCAGCCCCCTCTGCAGAAACTACGAGCTTCTCAAACGGGGCGTATGCGATTCTATCGGACAACTGTCATCCTCCTTCATATACGAGTAGACCGGTGTTACGGCCAACCCAATTTAGTTACACAGACCACAGTAGCGAAAATTAACGTTTTCGCCACCATCATTTTGTGACTTTCACCCCAATAATGGGATTCCTCGGTGGCCGCCACCTTCGTTTCAGTTGCTAAATTCCGCGGTTAACGAGCACAATTAGGGCGTGAATTTGCGCATTGGAAACTATGACCTCTCCTCCCCCGTCATCCTCGCTCCCATGGCGGGGGTAACCAACGTCGCCTTCCGCACGTTGTGCCGGGAACAGGAGCTGGCCCGCACCGGAACGGTGTCGGGCTTGTATGTCTGCGAGATGGTCACCGCGCGCGCCCTAGTGGAGCGCAACGAGAAAACCATGCACATGACCACCTTTGCCCCGGATGAAGATCCGCGTTCCCTGCAGATTTATACGGTGGACCCGGAATACACCTATAAAGCAGCCAAGATCATCGTGGATGAGAACTTGGCTGATCACATCGACATGAACTTTGGCTGCCCCGTTCCCAAGGTAACTAGGCGTGGCGGCGGCTCTGCCCTGCCTTATAAGCGCCGTCTCTTTGGCAATATCGTCTCCGCCGCGGTCAAGGCCACCGAGGGCACGAATATCCCCGTTACGGTGAAGATGCGCGTGGGCATTGATGACGAGCACCATACGCATCTCGATGCCGGGCGCATCGCCGTAGATTCCGGCGCCGCCGCCGTGACCCTGCACGGTCGCACGGCCGCGCAGCGCTATTCCGGCGATGCCCGGTGGGATGAGATCGCTCGGCTCAAGGAACACCTCGCGGATACCGGTGTTCCGGTGCTGGGCAATGGCGATATTTTCCGCGCCGATGATGCCCGCCGCATGATGGAGGCCACCGGCTGCGATGGCGTGCAGGTGGGCCGCGGCTGCCTGGGCCGGCCGTGGCTATTCGCGGAGCTGGGTGCTGCCTTGCGCGGCGAGTCCATCCCCGCCGAGCCCACCTTGGGCAAGGTCACCCAGGTAATCTTGCGTCACGCAGAGCTACTCGCGCAGCACGAGGGTGAAGATCACGCATCCAGGGACATCCGCAAGCACATTGGCTGGTACCTGCGTGGCTTCCCCGTCGGCGGGCAAGTGCGCGCCGGCTTGGCCAAGGTGGATTCCTTAGAGAGCCTGCGCGAATTGCTGGCACCCTGGGCAGATTCTGATGCTTTGGCTGCCGATGCCGATGGTGCGCGCGGGCGCCAGGGCTCGCCTTCTAAGGTCGCGCTTCCCGATGGCTGGCTCGATGACCCCGAGGATGAATTCGTTCCGGTCGGCGCCGATATTTATAACTCCGGCGGCTAAAATCGCACAGATGTGACTCAGCAAGCATTTACCCGGTTTGTGAGCTATCATTTTCTGCATGCGTACTGCCTACCGTGAACATCTGGACAACTTCTCGCACGACCTCATCGTCATGTGCGATACCGTCCGCACCATCATGGATAAGGCCTCCCAGGCGCTGCTCGATCGCGCACTGGAACCCGCGGAGGAAGCGCTCAGCCTTACCGAGGAACTCGATGAGATCCGCTCACGCTGCTCTGAACGCGCGGTAAAGCTTTTGGCGTTGGAAAACCCCATGGCTCAGGATCTGCGCCAGGTGGTGTCTTCCATCTATATTGTCGAAGACCTCTTCCGCATGGGTCAGCTGGCCCAGCACATTGCCGATGCCGCGCGCCGCCGCCACCCTGAGGCCGTTGTACCCGCTGAATACCTCGGGTTCATGGAGGAGATGTTCCGCTTAACCCAGGAAATGGGTTCGGTGGTACACGATATTTTAGTCACCCCAGATGCCGAGCTATCCGTTAATCTGCGTTCTGATGATGATGCGGTGGACGATATTAACCATCATCTGCTGCGCATTCTCACCCAGCGCGAATGGAACGGAACGGTGCGCGAGGCCGTAGAGACGGCGCAGATTACCCGCTACTACGAGCGCTACGCGGATCACTGCGTCTCCGTGGCTGGACGTATCATTTACTTTGCTACCGGCCTATTGCCGGAAGAGTTTGAAAAGAAGCTCCAAGAGGACCAAAAGGATGCCGAGTTCGAGGCCCGCATGAGCGAATTAGAGCGCCAATTCCGCCGCTAATAAAACTGCCACAAGGGCGGTACCTCCCTGCGCTGGAGGTACCGCCCTTTTCGGACAATCAGAGTCTACTTTTAACCGAAGCGGCCAGAGATGTAGTCTTCGGTCTCCTTCTGGGAAGGGTTCTCAAAGATGCGGGTGGTTTCATCGAACTCCACCAGGTGGCCCGGCTTGCCGGTGGCTTCTAGGGAGAAGAAGCCGGTCTTATCTGACACGCGGGCAGCCTGCTGCATGTTGTGGGTCACGATGACGATGGTGAAGTTTTCCTTCAGCTCGTGGATAAGGTCCTCCACGGCCAGGGTGGAAATCGGGTCCAGTGCGGAGCAGGGCTCGTCCATCAGCAGGACTTCTGGTTCCACGGCAATCGCGCGGGCGATGCACAGGCGCTGCTGCTGACCACCCGAGAGGCCGCCGCCCGGCTTATCCAGGCGGTCCTTGACCTCGTCCCAGAGGTTGGCGCCGCGCAGGGACTGTTCGGCTACTTCTTTGAGCTTCTTTTTATTCTTCTCACCAGACAGCTTCAGGCCGGCAACGACGTTGTCCTCGATGGACATGGTGGGAAATGGGTTGGCCTTCTGGAAGACCATGCCGATGGTATTGCGCACGGAAACTGGGTCGACCTTGGGACCGTAGATATTGGTGCCATCGAGCAGGATCTCGCCCTTGACGGATGCGCCAGGGATGACCTCGTGCATGCGGTTTAGGGTGCGCAGCACGGTGGATTTACCGCAGCCGGACGGGCCGATGAAGGCGGTCACGGCTTGTGCCGGGATCTGCATATTTACGTTCTGTACGGCGTGGAAATCACCGTAGAAAATATCGACGTCATTGAGCTCGAGCTTAGACATTGTGGAGGTTTCTCCTCTAGAGGGGGTGTATAAGTGGCGGAATCGTGTGCGGCTATTTCTTGACCGAGAACTTCGCGGAAATTACTCGCGCCGCAATATTGAGGATGGCGATGAGGATAACCAGCGTCAGCGCTGCGCCCCACAGCTTATCCAGCACGGCGGGCTGCGCGCCGGCCTTGTACATATCAAGCATCATCAGCGGCAGCGAAGATTGCGAGCCCTTAAACGCGTCCCAGTTGATGACCGAGGAGGAACCAACCAAGACCAGAACTGGGGAGGATTCACCCATCACGCGGGCAATGGCCAGCATGATGCCGGTCACGATGCCGGATAGGGCTGTCGGCAGCACGATGCGTGCGATGGTCTTCCACTTGGGCACGCCGAGGGCATAGGAAGCCTCGCGGAGGTCCATGGGGACCACGCGCAGCATCTCTTCGGTATTGCGCACCACGATGGGGATCATCAGCAAGACCAAGGACAGGGCGACGGCCAAGCCGGAGCGGCCAAAGCCGAAGAGCGTGATCCACATGGCGAAGATGAACAACGCTGCCACGATGGAGGGCACGCCGGACAAGATGTCCACCATGAAGGTGGTGGTACGGCCGAGCCAACCACCCTTGGAGTATTCCACCAAGTAGATGGCGGTAAAGATACCGATCGGAATGGACAGGATGGAAGCCAGGGCGGTTTGCACGAAGGTACCGACGATGGCGTGTGCGGCACCGCCGCCTTCGGCACTATTCATCACGCCGCGCTGGGACAGCGTCCACCAGTCAGCGGAGAAAATCACGCCGCTACCGCGAGAGATGAGCTCCCACAGTACCCAGATCAAAGGGACCATCGCCAAGGCCATAGCGCCCCATACAACGACGGTGGCAATGCTATTGGCCGCTTTGCGGGAACCGGAGATTTCCAGGAAGGTTGCCCCGCCAGCGGAGGCGGGCTTGTTATTTGTCGTAGTAGTCATTGTTGTCCTTCCTTACTTGCTCTTCACGATGGCGCGGGCAATGGCGTTGACCACAAACGTCAGCAAGAACAGCATCAAACCGGCGGCGATATAGGCACCGGCGCGCGTCTCGTTACCGAACTCGGCCGCGGCGAGGGCGATGGCGGTAGCGAAGGTGGTACCGCCATCGAAAAGCGAGAAGCGGAAGTCCACCAGCGGCGAGACCACCATGTACAGCGCCATGGTCTCACCCAGAGCGCGGCCCAAGCCCAGCATGGAGCCGGCGACGTAGCCGGACATGCCGAATGGTAGGACGGTCATGCGGATGACTTCCCAGCGCGTAGCGCCCAGCGCCAAGGCGGACTCGATCTGGCCCGGAGGGGTTTGCACGAATACCTCGCGGGCGGTAGCGGCGATGATCGGCAGAATCATCACGGCTAGCACGATGCCACCGGTAAAGAGGTTGCGGCCGGTAGCAAAGGCGGGCGAATTATCGTATTGGGTAAACAGGAAGAACCCGCCGGCCCAGGATTCCAACCATGTGTAGAAGCCGGACAGGGCCGGTCCGAGGACCTGCCAACCCCATAGGCCGTAGACGATGGACGGCACTGCGGCCAGCATGTCCACCAAGAAACCCAGCGGCTTAACTAAGCGGGCTGGGGCGTAGTTGGACAAGAAGATGGCAATCGCAAGTGCGACTGGCATGGCCAGAAGCAGGGCGAAGACCGAGATGAGGACGGTAGTGCCGAACATGGTCGGGATACCGAACTTCATCGCGGAAGTATCGGTGGTCTCCCAGCGTTCACCGTGGGTGAAAAAGCCCAATAGTCCATTCTCGTTCACGCTGAGCGCAGGAACGGCACGCCAGATAAGGAAGGCGGCAATCGCCGCGATCATCACGGTAATCAGCGTGGCAGAGGCCGTGGAGAGGAATTCGAAAATGCGGTCACCGGGGCGCTTGACGGAGCTACCGGAGCTGGAGGTAGCCAAGTCATTCTCGTTATCGCCACGGGTATGAGGCTGTTCGGCGCCAGAGACAGGAAGGGCCTCCGAGGTCGATGCCTGGGTGAGATTATTGTCTGCCATGAGACGTACTAATCCTTATTTGAAGTGGAACAAAGGGACATACGATGTACATGCCTGCGCCCCCAAAGCGCGTCTCGAGGGCGGCAGTGGGGGCGGGCGGAATGTTATTTCTCGAGGTAAAGCGGGGTTTACGCGTTACTGCAGTGCGTCAACAGCGCTCTTCAGGCGGTCAAGGTGGTCACCCTTAACCGGGATGAAGCCCTGCTCTGCCAACTGGTCATCCTGGTGGTCCAAGACGTTGGTGAAGAATCCCTTGACCAGTTCAGCGGTCTCATCATCGTAGCCAGCGGAGCAGACGATGTTGTAGGTGGTCAAGATGAGCGGGTATGCACCCTCAGCATCGGAAGCGAAGAGAGCCTTGGAGTCAACGACCATGTCGTTCTCAGAAGCGGTGTCCTTGAACTCCAGGTTCTCCAGTGCCTTGTTGACGGTATCGTCATTCAGCTCAACCGGGCCGTTGCCAAAGTCGATATTGGCCTTCTTGACACCGTCAGCTTCCTTCTGGTCGGCGAAGCCGGCCTCAACGTAGGTGATAGCACCCTCGATGTTTGCTACCTGGTCAGCAACACCGGCGGAGCCGTTTGCGCCCTCACCTACAGCGTCAGGGAACTGCTTGCCTTCGCCGTCCCAGTTACCAGTGGAGGCGTTGAGGAACTTCTGGAAGTTATCGGAGGTACCGGACTCGTCAGAGCGGAAGATGACGTGGATGTCGGTGTCCGGCAGGTCTGCGCCTTCGTTATCAGCGGCGATGGCCTCGTCGTTCCACTTCTTGATCTCGCCCTTGAAGATCTTGGCAAGGGTATCGGTGGAGAGGTTGATCTCCTGATCACCCAGGTTATAAGCAATGGCAACCGGGCCGATGGTGGAAGGCAGGTGCCATGCGTCGTTGCCATCGCAACGCTCCTTGGCGGCCTCAATTTGGCCGTCGTCTTCCTTCAACGGGGAGTCAGAACCAGCGAAATCTGCCTGGCCGTTGATGAAAGCCTCAACACCCTTACCGGAACCGGAAGCGGTGTAGGACAGGTTTGCGTCTGGGTTGTCCCCTGCGAAGGCGGTGCCGAAGTAGGACATTGCGTTCTGCTGGGAGGACGCGCCCTCACCAACAAGCTCGCCAGCGACGCCGCTGCCGTCGGAGGAACCCGAGGAGTCAGAGGAGGTGTCCTCAGAACAAGCTACGAGAGCGGTAGAGGTAGCGGCCACGAGGCCGAAGATAGCGGCAGAGCGCTTGAAGTTGCGAATCACGGGAAAACCCTTTCCGGTGCAGATCAGAGATTGATTGTCCGAGGAAACCGCATCCCCATAAAAGGGGAACCTACATCCCACGTCCGCTTTTCGGGAGCGGGGTGCAGGTGCGCAGGTGCGGCTTTCTCACAATCAGTAAAGCTAACCGGAGGAATTAACCAGCAGGGTGCCGTGAGGTAAACAATTAATGAACAAGCTAGAAAGGTGACATGACCTTAATCACACTAACCCCAGACGACATGCTCTTCATCAACGGAAAAGCCTAGACGCTTGTAGGCCTTGAGCGCCGGTTCATTGTCCGCTTCCACGTACAAAATGACCCGCTGAGCCCCCTTTTCTACCATGCGGCGCAGGCCAATCTGCAGCAATGGTCCGCCTAATTTTTGGCCACGGTACGCCTCTGCAAGGCCCACCACGTAGACCTCACCAAAACCGGGATCTTCCTCGTCGTGCCACTTTGTCCAGTGGAATCCGGCAAGGGTCGGGTGCCCCTGCTCTTTCTCATCCCAGAAGAACAAGACATCTTGAGGATCGAACCACTCGGCCTCCATGCCGCGGTGCAGGCGCTCTAAATCCCAGCCGCCTTGCTCTGGGTGCCAAGAAAAGGCCTCGTTATTAACACGCAGCCACTCCTGTTCCACGGTGTCCTTACCCCACTTGTCCACTGCCTCGCTGTAATTGGCGGCCTGCAGCGGTAACTCGCCCACTTGTGCCGCGCTATCCAGATCCGCGCCATCGATACCCATGACCACAAGGGTGCGGGTGACATTCAGGTCGCGGGAGTTAGCCAGGGCCTGGGCCGGCTTGCCATTGCCATGTGCCCAAGTCTCGAGGTTAGTGGTGGCGTTAGCAGTGGCATCGTAAAGCGCGGTGCCATAGCCTTTACCGCGATAGTCTGGGGCGATAAAAAGCTCCGCGGTGGAATCCTCGCGGCTCGATACGCCAATAGGGGCGCCGTCCAACCAGGCCACCAAGTGCTTGTGGTGCAAGCGCTCATCGCGCAGGCCGTTGAGGAATTGCTCTGAAAGCGGGGCGATGCCATCGGCCTTTTCCGCGTGCGCTGCTAGTTCTTCCAGGGTGCCCGCCAACTCTGGGGAGGCGGGGAGGTTTTCTTCGGTGATATTCATGGTGTCCATGATACGTAGGCTAAATTTGAAGGTGTGAGTGTAGTCAAAGTCGACCGGCGCATTGTGCACGTCCTCATCCTGGTGGGCGTGGTCTTTGCTGGATGGGTGGCCGATGCCTGCGTGGCCATGCATTCTGAGCACAAGATTGCCCAGGAGGTAAAGGAGAACTCCCGGCTGGAAAACTCCCCTCAGGTGTATATCGGCGGCACCCCGTACCTGTTGGCGGCAGGCTCTAAAGAAATCCCCTATTTGCAGGTCAAGGCCCTCGACGTGGAGGTTCCCAAGCTGGGCATGGTCAATGCCTCGACCGTGCTGCGCGATATCACCGTTACCCCTGAGCAGGTAGTAAACGGCGATATTGAAGGCGCACCAGTATCCACGTATTCGCGCGGGATCTCCCTGGACGGCGTTGCGCTGGGACGCCTTTTGGGCATTACCGATCTCTCCATTGCCAACCCGGATGATATTTCGCCCTCCGGCGGCGTTTCTGCCGAGGCGGAGCTTACCGGCACTCTGCCCGGCGATAAGGAAAAATCCACCGCCATGGTCACGCTGCGGCTAGTGGGCCCGGAGTTTCGCATGGAGGTCTACGGCACCGATGATCCGCGCCTCAAGGAGGCGTTTTCCCTCAACTTCGATACGCGCGAGCTCCCCCTGCCGGCGCAGGCCACGATGGTAAGGCTGCAGGGCGGCACCATTTACTTTGAGGTCCAGCGCCGCAATATCAAGGTCCAGATGGCCCAGCTTTCCCCGCTGGAAATCGAGGGTTCGGAGCAACGGGCCGTGGAAGAGGCCGAAAAGAAGGCGGCCGATACCGCCAATAAGGTAGGTCCTGCCCCAGATGAGGACGAATCCTAACGAAGGCGAATAAAGTCCCGCAGCACTTCCTGCACGGAGCGCTGGGCCACCTGCCGCCTGTCTTGCGGCGCGTAGACCTCAATGGCATCGGCCACAGAGGTCAGCGTGACATGGCGGAAGGTCCCCTCGGATTCGCCATCGGCCTGGAAGCGCTGCGGGGTATGGCAATCGAGCTCGACGCGCTTGGCATCATCAAAGCCCAAGGTCTTTTCCTTCACCAGGCGTTTGAGCCAGCCGTGCTTATCGGCTCCAAAGAGGTGCAGCAGGCCAATGACCCCACGCACGCCGCTGAGCTTCTCCAGCCCAAAAAGGGCTAGGCCCTCATCGAAGGAATTGCGCGGGTTGGTCACCACCGGCAAGGGGCCCAAGAAAGTCCAGGGGTTGGTATTAGAGGTAAATAAGAGTGGGAAGTCCTTCTTATGGAGCGTCTGCCCCAAACGGGATTCTGCGTACACCGTGATCTGCGGCGGGTTGCGGCGCGCGCGCAGCCAAGCCCGAATAGCCACGTTGAGGTAGCGCAGCGGGGTGGCGGAAAAGCCTTGTTCGCGGGCGCGGTCCACGCGTGCGAGGACGTCCGCGTCCATGCCAAAACCGGCGTTGACGGCAAACCAGCGTTCGTTCCAGGTGCCCAGGTAAATGGTGCGGCGCAGATCGCGCTCTAGCATGCGGGCCAAGACGTGGGTGGTCTCAACCGGCGTATTGGGAAAGCCGAGGGCGCGGACGAAGACGTTCGCGGAGCCGGTGGGAATGACGGCGAGCGCCGGGACCTCGTGCGGGCTGGGGAGATCTTCACCGGCCGACCCCAGCAGGCCATTGACGATCTCATTGACGGTGCCATCGCCACCCACGGCAATGATGACATCATAATCATCCCTGGTCAGCCCCCGGACGATGTCTTCTGCATGCCCTGGGTAATGGGTGAATTTCACCAATAGGTGCATGCCTTCTACGGCCCGCAGGGCGGGTACGATTTGGCGAAAGAGCCCGTTGGATTGCGAGGTCGAATTGGGATTGGAAATCATCAGCGCATGCACAACTGACTAGTCTAGTAGTTAAAGCACCCCCAGCACGACTAGGTAGTTAAAGCACCCCCAGCACGACTAGGCTGGACGCCCATGAGCGAAAATACCGAGAACACCAATACCCCGAACGTCGAGACCGCCGCCGCGTCCCACCCGGAAAACACCTCCGGCGCGCTCAATGGCAATGACGCGGTCAACCAGGCCGCCGAGCAGTGGAAGGATGCGGCCAGCCACAATATCCCCGCCATCGAGCTTGGCGATGTCCCCGTTCCCGCAGATACCGCCAATCTGCGCCAGGGCCCGTCGCTGCACGATGGCCTGCTAGGCCTCCTTCCCCTCGTTGGCGTCTGGCAGGGCGAGGGACAGGCCCACGACACCGATGGCAGCGAATACACCTTTGGCCAGCAGTTAGTCGTTGCCCACGACGGCGAAAATTACCTGACCTTTAGCTCGCGCACCTGGAAGATCGATACCGAGGGCAAGCCACAAGGCCCATCTACCCGCGAGACCGGTTTCTGGCGCATCTCCGCCAAGGATGAAATCGAGGTCACCTACACCTCTTCTACCGGCATCGTGGAAATCTTCTACGGCGAGCCCTTCAACGAGCGCGCTTGGCAGCTCGAATCCGCCTCCACCATGGTCACGGAGACCGGCCCGAAGAACCTCGGCCCCGGCAAGCGCATGTACGGCCTCATGCCCAATAACAACCTGGGCTGGGTAGATGAGCGCATGGTCGATGGTGAAATGCGCCCCTACATGTCCGCCGAGCTCACCCGCATCGCAGGCTAAGCAGCTGGCTAAGCCCCTAGCGCGGCATCGATAAGGCCTCGGATTTCTTCCTCGTTATCCGGGGCTTTTAACGTTTTTTCATTCAGCTTGGTCACCCGCACCGCCACGCGCACGGAAGAGACCAACCACACCGAATCGGATTTTTCTAAGTACTCCACCGTCAGCGGCTTGGCCTTGCAGCGGTAACCGCGGTCCTGGGCGTAATCAAAGAGCGCTGCCTGCGTGGTGCCGGGCAAAATGCCGCGGCCGGCGGCGGTGCGCAGTTTCTTTCCCCGCACCGCCACCACGGTGGAGGTAGCGCCCTCTAAGATTTCGCCGGTATCTGGATCCGTCAAGATGAGATCGTCGTAGCCCTTGTCCTTGGCCATGCGCAGCATCGCCATCGTCGCGGCGTAGTTGAGCGTCTTGGCCGGTAGCTCTTCGGCCACGTGCCACAGGCGCGGGCTCGTCATGACGGTGACGCCGGTGGCGCGTTGGCGCAGCGGGACATCGCCAAGCGGCTGCACCGTCACCCACGCGGTGGGCACGCCGGTCGAGGCCCGGCCGCGGGTATAGGTCCAGGTGCATTTGGCATCGGCAAGCTCGGTATCGGCGCCGCAATAATCCGCAATTGCCAGCCGGGTCGCCTCTTCCCACTTATTCATCGGCGGCTCCGGCAGGTCGAGCGCCCGCGCCGAATCGCGGAAGCGCTGCGCGTGACGAGCAAGGTTGGCCGCCTTCCCGTCCCGGACCAACAGCGATTCAAAGATGCCATCGCCGCGGGTCACGGCGGCATCATCGGCATAGACCAGCGGCAGGGAGGGCGAATGCTTGCGCACCGACCCACCAAAAGGTTCCACGACGTAGATGACCGGCTCTTTTCGCGGGGAAGGTTTCATACGCTCGATTATGCCCTACCATCGGTAGATGTGAGTTATTCTTCGCCACTTCTTCAACGCGCCGGTGCCGCCGAGCACCAGGACGCGACTGTACTCGATGCCCAAGGTGTGGCCTGGCACTATGGCAATCCCCTCGGGGAACAGCGTGCGGCCGAGACCAGGACCATCGCCATCGACCGCTCGCAGCGCCGCGTGCTGCGTGTAAGCGGGGCTGATGCGCCGGGATTTCTTAATAACCTGCTTTCGCAGAAGCTTGACGATGCCCCCTCCGGCTTCTCCGCCGGCGCCCTCGACCTGGATATCCAAGGCCACATTTTGCACCACATGGATATCACCCGCGAGGGCGAGGACTTCTACCTCGATCTGCCCGCCGCGCAGTTCGAATCCGCCCAGGACTTTTTTACCAAGATGGTCTTTTGGTCTGAGGTCACGGTCGAGGAAGCAGACATCGCCATCGTGACTTTGCTGGGTGAGACCGATATTCCTACCCCACCCACCGTGGCTTTTTCCCGCGAGGTGCTATGGCCGGGAATCAAACGCATTGACCTGGGTATTCCGCGCGAAAAATTGGTGGAATCCATGGCTGACCTAGAGGCAGAGGGCGCGCGCTTGGCTGGGCTCATGGCCTTTACTGCCGAGCGCGTGCGCGCCCGCGAGCCGGAGCTGGCCGCCGACTTGGATAAGAAATCCATCCCGCACGAGGTTCCGCAGTGGATTAGCCGCAGCGATGCCGACCCCGCCCACGTGCACCTGAATAAGGGCTGCTACCGCGGCCAAGAAACCGTGGCGCGCGTGGAGAACCTGGGCCGCTCTCCCCGCCTCTTGGTGCTCCTCCACTTGGACGGTTCCGCGCCGGAGAGGCCAAATGTGGGCGATGACATTACATTCAATGGACGTAAGGTAGGTCGCATCGGCACCATCGTGGATGACTGCGATTTCGGCCCCATCGCCTTAGGCTTGGTCAAGCGTTCTGCGCTGGATGCAGGCACATTGGATATCGGCGATACCGCGGCGTCCATTGATGCCTCCTCCATCCCCGAAGATGAGGGCCCTAAGGCCGGGCGCGAGGCGGTAAACCGGCTGCGCGGGCGGTAGATTTTCCACTCATCGGGGGGCCGGTGCGGAATTTTTTCGTCACACGCGCTATTGTGTCTTACAGGAAGATACACAATTGACAAGCCGATGGGGCGCCCAAGAATCCCTGGAGCGCCCTACTAGCCCAAGGGGGTCATGCACATGGGACGCGGACGCGCTAAGGCAAAGCAGACCAAAGTTGCACGCCAGCTCAAGTACAACTCACCCGAGATGGATATCGAGTCCCTTCAGCGGGAACTCGCTGCTCAGCAGGAGGGTGACTCCCACGACTACGAAGAGGATGATCCCTACGCCGAGTATGTCGACGAATGGGATGAGGACAACGACGACGAGCGCTAATCTTCCGCTCGCCGGATAAATCCACAAAAGGCCTTAGGTTTTAACCTAAGGCCTTCCTCTTGTACCTAGAAGTTGGAGTGTTCGCCGTGCATGATAACGCGCGGTTCTTCGCCGTCTGCTTCGCGGACGCTGCCCAGCTCCCACGCATCGATGTGACGGGCAGTGAGCATGGCCAAGGCGCGGTCGCGGTCCTCAGGATTGACCACCGCAATCATGCCTACGCCCATGTTGAAGGTCTTTTCCATCTCCGCCAGTTCGACCTTGCCCATGGAAGAAATGAGCTTAAAGATCTGACCCGGATTCCACGTGGAGCGGTTGACCTCAGCGCTCAGGCCCTCTGGAATAACGCGCTCTAGGTTGCCGGCCAACCCGCCGCCAGTGACGTGGCAGAAGGTGGATACGGAGCATTCCTGCGCCAGTGCTAGGCATTCCTTGGCGTAGATGCGGGTGGGTTCCAAAAGCTCCTCGCCTAGCGGGCGGCCGAGCTCTTCCACATAACCATCTAGCGGCATGCCCGCCTGCTCCAGCAGGACGTGGCGCGCGAGCGAATAGCCGTTGGAGTGAAGCCCAGACGAGCCCATGGCGATGAGCACATCGCCCTCGCGCACGTTCTCTGGGCCCAACACGCCATCGGCCTCGACCACGCCGACGGCGGTGGCGGAGACGTCGTATTCGTTCTCCCCCATCATGCCTGGGTGTTCCGCGGTCTCGCCGCCGAGCAGCGCAGCGCCTGCCTGCACGCAGCCCTCTGCGATGCCCTTGACCACCTCGGCCACCTTTTCCGGCACGACTTTGCCCACGGCGATGTAGTCCTGCAGGAATAGCGGCTCGGCACCGCAGACGACTAAGTCATCGACGCACATGGCCACCAGATCGATGCCGATGGTGTCGTGCTTATCCATGGCCTGCGCCACGGCGAGCTTGGTACCCACGCCATCGGAGCCAGCCGCGAGAATCGGTTCCTTGTAATCGCCCAGCTTGAATAGCCCCGCAAAGCCGCCGAGGCCGCCCATGACCTCCGGGCGGGTGGCGCGCTTGGCGTGTGGGGCAAATAGGCTTACCGCGCGGTCGCCTTCTTCGATATTGACGCCGGCTGCGGCGTAGGTGTTGTCACTCATGTTTTTTAAAAGTTCCTTAAAAGTTTTTATTGGGTTCCGAGCAGGGTGCGCACGGCATCGGCATTGGGGTTTCCAGCGGGAAGACCAAGGGGATATTCGCCGGAGAAGCAGGCGGTGCACAGCTCGGAGCGGGGCTGCTCGGTGGCGGCGACCATTTCATCGATGGAGACAAAGCCCAAAGAGTCAGCGCCGATGGTCTCGCAGATGGTGGAGCAAATCTCGTCCGGATCATCGGACGGGCTGGCATTGGCAATGAGCTCGCCGGGCGAGGCAAAGTCGATGCCATAAAAGCACGGCCACTTCACCGGCGGGGAGGCGATGCGCACGTGGACCTCGGCGGCGCCGGCCTCGCGCAACATGCGGATAAGCGCGTGCTGGGTATTGCCGCGCACGATGGAATCATCCACCACGACGAGCTTCTTGCCGTCGATGACCTCGCGCAACGGGTTGAGCTTTAACCGGATGCCCAGCTGGCGCAGGGTCTGCGTGGGCTGAATAAAGGTGCGGCCCACATACGCGTTTTTCACCAAGCCGTGGGCGAAGGTGATGCCAGATTCGCGGGCGTAGCCCACCGCGGCCGGGTTGCCGGATTCCGGTACGGGGATGACCAGGTCTGCATCCTCAACCGGGTATTCGCGGGCCAGGCGGCGGCCGATCTCCACGCGGGAGGCGTTGACGGAGCGCCCCTTGATATCGCTATCCGGGCGGGCCAAGTACACGTACTCGAAAACGCAGCCGCTGCGCTTGGCGGGCGCGAAGTTTTCAGAGCGGATGCCGGCCTCATCGATGGCGACGAGCTCGCCCGGCTCGATTTCGCGAATAAATTGCGCGCCGCAGATATCTAGCGCGCAGGTTTCAGAGGCAACGACCCAGCCCTTGGCCAGTCGGCCCAGCACCAGCGGGCGCACGCCTTGCGGGTCGCGCGCGGCGTACATGGTGTGACCATCAGTAAAGGTCAAGCAGAATGCGCCCTTCACCCGCGGCAGGAGCTCGCGGGCGGAGTCGAAGACGGAGGTGGTGTCATCGACGCCATCGGCAAGCAGCATGGACAAACACATCGAGTCAGAAACCGATTCCTCGTGCGGCTTAATCAGGCCGCGCTCGACGGCCTCTGCACGCAGCTCGAGGTAATTGACTAGGTTGCCGTTGTGGCCCAAGGCAATGTCCACGCCCGTCGAGGAAGTGGAAAACATTGGCTGCACATTGGACCATTCCTTGCCGCCGGCCGTGGAATAGCGCGTGTGGCCCACCGCCACGTTGCCGGTTAAGGCAGAAAGGGTCGATTCATCGAAAATATTGGCCACCAGGCCCATGTCTTTGAAGACGACGATGCGGTCATCATCGCCCACCGCAATGCCGGCGGCTTCTTGGCCGCGGTGCTGGAGAGCAAAAAGGCCAAAGTAGGTAAGTTTGGAGACTTCCTCCCCGGGAGCCCAGACGCCAAAGACGCCACACTCTTCGCGGGGTTCCTCCTCGTTACGATCGTCAAGGTCAGTGATACTAGGAGTATGTACTTCTACCACGGCGTTTATATTAGCGCGTTGGGCCGTCGAAAACTAACGGAATGATGGGAAGCCACTGTGCAATCTCCCCTGAACGCGACCCGGAAGCATCGACGCGACCTGTGTTTTTGACCTCGTCCCAGGCCGTGACACCGGTGGCCAAACGCAGCCAGGTCTCCGCATCCATTTCCACCACATTGGGTGGGGTGCCGCGCGTGTGGCGGGGGCCTTCGATGCACTGCACCGCAACAAATGGGGGTACGCGCAGCTCCACCGAGTGCCCCGGCGCGTCGGCTTCGAGGGTGCGGGCGGTGCGACGGACGGCATCGGCAAGCAGGGCCCTGCCTGGCTTTTGTTGCCCGTCCGGGTCCTGAATCCAGTCCTTGATGGCGATTATGGCCGCGCGCGTGGCGGCGGGATCTACGGGTTTAGGCATAGCCACAGCATAGCTACTGTTATCTTATTGTTTATGTCACCTACTGACGCTGCTGCGGAAACCCAAAAGTCCCCTACCCTGACGCTGCGCTTTATGGCATCGCCAACCGATGTCACCATGGCCGGCGCCCCCGGCATCAATGGCGGGCGCGTGCTGGAGTGGATCGATAAGGCCGCCTACGCCTGCGCCGTGCAGTGGTCCGGGCAGTACTGCGTGACCGCCTATGTGGGCCATATCCACTTCACCCGGCCCATTCCCTCCGGGCACATCGTGGAGGTGCGCTCGCGCATCGCGATGACCGGCCGGTCTTCCATGCACATCATCAACGAGGTGCTGTCTGCTGATCCCCGCGAGGGCATTTTCACCCGCGCCTGCGATTGCCTGGTCATCTTCGTGGCCAAGGACCCCGAAAGCGATAAGACCACCCCGGTGCCCACCTTCGTGCCCGATACCGATGAGCACCTGCGCGTGGCCGAGGCCGCGAAATCCCGCATCGAGCTGCGCAAGGCCATCGAGCTCGAGATGGACAAGCAGAGCTACGATGGGCCTTCCGATGCCCCACGCATGGTCAATCGTTTCCTGGCCAAGCCCACCGACGTCAACTGGGGCGGCAAGGTACACGGCGGCACCGCGATGCAGTGGATCGATGAAGCCGGCACCGCCTGCACCATGGAGTGGTCCGGCGAGCGCACCGTTTCCGTCTATGCCGGTGGCATCCGCTTTTATAAGCCCATTTCCATCGGCGATCTCATTGAGGTCGATGCCCGCATGATGCGCACGGACCGCCGCTCCATGCAGATGTCCATCCACGTCCGCGCCGGCGATCCCCGCGGCGGCCGCGATAACCTCAAGACCGCCATCCACGCCACCGTGGCCTATATTGCCTTGGACCGCGACGGGCAGCCGCTGACCGCGCGCACCTTTACCCCACAGACGGAAGAAGATATCCGCCTAGCCGAGCACGCCAATATCTTGCGCGAGCTGCGCGGCGAATATTCCCCGAAGCCGCTCATCGTGGCGCCGCACTACCAGCACGTGGATTAAATTTTCAGCACAATTTCTTTTGCGCGGCGCCTGCGCACCAGCGTGGTATTAAATTGGTTACTGAGACCACGCTAGAGAAATGAGTTGATATGTCTAACCCACGCCTGCGCCGCAGGGTGCAGTACTCCGCCGCATTAGTTGCCTCCGCAGTGCTACTGGCCTCCTGCCAGAATCCGGCCAACCAGGAGGATAAAGATGAGGCTTCGGCTACACCGACGACTACCTCTTCTTCTACTTCCGCGGAAAAGACCTCAGAAGCATCTTCCACGGCATCGAGTTCTAGCTCCGCTACCAGCTCCAGTAGCGCCAGCAGCTCCGCCACAAGCTCTTCTACCACTTCCGCCAAGTCGAGCGGCTCCCACGCCAAGCAGCGCTCCGAAATCGAGGGACATGTGGTGGTGCTTTCTACCGGCGGCACCATCGCCAGCACCCACGATGACAAGGGCGCGGTGGTGCCCACCGTAAAGGGCTCTGACCTGGTGGACCCGCTGTACTCTGAATTCGACAAATCCAAGCTGGAGCTTGAGGTCAAAGACATTGCCAACCTGGATTCTTCTGCGATGACCTTGGCCGATACCGATAAAATCATCACCGCCGTACAAGAGCAGCTAGAGCGCGATGACGTCGATGGCGTAATCGTCACCCACGGCACCGATTCCATGGAAGAAACCGCCATTGCGCTCGATACTTTCTACGACAGCGATAAGCCCGTCGTACTCACCGGTGCGATGCGCCCGTTCGATGACGATGATCCAGACGGCCCAGAAAACCTCGCTACCGCGGTAGAGACTGTCACCAACCCGGACTATGCCGGCCAGGGCGCATTCATCGCCTTTGGCGGCAAGGTTATCCCCGCCCGCGGCGCGTTCAAATCTGATACGGAAAAGGCCGATGGCTTTGCTACCAACAGCCAGGAGAAATTCCCAGAACGCCCCGATCCGCTGAAGTACGCTCCGCTTGGCGATGTCCGCGTGGACATCGTCGCCGCCTACCCCGGCGCCCCAGCGGATCTCATTGAGCAATCCTTGGCCAAGGGTGCGCAGGCCATCGTCATTGAGGGCATGGGTTCAGGAAATATCGGCCCCGATCTGGCTAATGCCGCCATGGAAGCCGCCAAGTCCGTTCCCGTCGTGCTTACTACCCGCGTGGATCACGGGCCCGTTGAGGGCATCTACGGCGGCGCCGGTGGCGGTGCCACGCTTGCCGATGCCGGAGTTATCCCCTCCGGCAACCTCCGTGCACCCCAGGCCCGCATACTGCTCGCAGCCGCAGTTGCCACGGGAACGGATGCACAGAGGCTCTTTCCCACTGCAGAATGAGGCCGTATACTTTAGCGCGACGCTGAAAGGAGGAGAGCATGGCTGAAATTTTTGACGTTGGGCAGTACATAACTGAGCGCATTCCCAACGTGGACAAGCTCAAGCTGTACAAGCTGTGCTACTTCTCCCAAGGCTGGCATCTAGCGTGGACGGGTCGCCCATTATTCCAGGCGGAGTTTCAAGCGTGGCGACATGGCCCTGTTTCCCGCGAACTGCGCACTCAAACCTGGCAGGTAGCAGGGACCAAAGAGCCCTGGCCGGTCCCCTATGTTCCCGGTGGCCTGTCCGACAATCTCAGCACATACGAACATGCAGTAGTAGATAGCATCATCGCGTTTTACGGCGGAGCTGAATCGACCCGGCTTTCTGACTTAAGTCATGGCCTTGCCTGGAACGAGATCCTCCAAGAGTTCTCCCAGGCGATGATCTCTGGCACTCCCACCCCACGACCTCCGCTACAACCAGCAGAAACTCTCTTGCCTAATGTTGACCTCGACGGAGACGTGGATGAAATCTTATCCTCACCACAGGCCAAGGAAATCGAACAAGACTGGTGGGAGACTTTCCGACTTCTAGCTATTCGTTAACCAGGCGGGTTTACGGAACAGATTAGTCGTCCTAGCTAGTGCAGCCCTGTTCAGTAACACCACAATTGCGGTCTAGGCAGCGCCAACGACCACTTGCCACACCGCCACGAGGTGCACCACCGCCGCCGCAATGGTCGCGGTGTGGAAGTGCTCGTGATAGCCGTAGTAGCGCGCATTGCGCCCAGGCCACTTAAAGCCATAGACCAGCGCGCCTACGGAGTAAACCACACCGCCGGCCAGCAATAGCCAAACCACCGCTGCGCCGGCATCGCTCCACAGCGTGGGCAGCAGTGGCAATACCAACCAGCCCAGCGCTAGGTACACCACGACGTCGAGCCACCGTGGGTGTTCAATCCACACCAAGTTCAAAATCACGCCCAAGATCGCGCCCGCCCACGCAATGGCCAGCATCCACGCGGCCTGAACTGGGGATAACGCAATCAAACACAGCGGGGTGTATGTGGCGGCAATGAATACCGCAATCGTGGCGTGGTCTGCCCGCCGCCACCACTGCACCGCTCGGGGACTAGACCACGGATAGCGGTGGTACAGCGCCGAGACGCCAAAAAGCCCCACCAGCCCTAAGCCATAGACAGTCACGCCCAGACCTTGCCACCAGTGCAGCGTCATCCACGCATATGTGATGAGCACGGTGGAGGCGATCACCGATAGCAACGCCGCCAGCGCATGACCCCATCCACGAGTCAGCGGCCGCTCGCCGCGATCCGCCATCCAATAGGTGCGCTGCACCAAGCCTTCTTTCAAGGGATGCTCCCCCGCCTCTTTTGTTCCTTCAGCATGTATCTGAGCCACAGCGATACTTCTTTCTCCCACCAGAGCTAAGTTACGTTACCGTAAGTGTACTGAGAGGAGTAAAGAGCTTCAAGGGACAGTGGCGTGCATTTTAAGCAATGCACCCCACCGGTCCGACTTTTCTGCAGCCTGCTAGTTCTGAGCATCCATACTTTCGATGACGACGTCCTCGCCATCACCGTCGCCACGCAAGTGCACGCCCCACTCCACAACTTTGCCTGCACCATTTACAGCCTCATGCGGGGAGTTAAAGGCTAGAGCCAACCCTACTTCTCCTTTGTCCCAACGCGGCGGAGTGTAGGTGCCATCACGTTCGCTTTGTGCCACCTCGTCCTGGTTCCGATCATCAAATAAAGTAACGAGAACGGCTCCACGCTTCTTCGCATCAAAAGAGTCTAAATCAAATGGCTCTTTCCCCTTGATCTTTTTAAATTCTCCACGAAGGAATTGTGCGTTTTCTGCCATGTCAATAAACCGGGGTGTAAGAACGGACTTACCGCTAGCCACGCTTTGCATTATGTACGTATTCTTTCGGTCAGTACCGGTAATATCATGGCGTTCTTCACGGCGACTACGCTTTACAAGCGGCATTGGAAACGGCACACCTGGAACTTCAATGGTTTTGGGATTTTGCGACAAGATTGGCAACATAACTGCTACTTCACGAAAATCGGAACCCGAAACACTTGCGTGTTTGCCGTCTCCCATCAATCCGCGAAGATAGCGGACATGCGGGGCAACGATGTTCCCTTTGTAGTTCGATCCTTCGTACCACTGCATGGTCTCCAGAAGATCCACGAAGGCATCGGCCGCGATGGTTCCTACATGGAAGTTTTTGTAGCCCGCGTGTGCAAAAGGATTACCACTTCTCAAACCTTCTAAGCGGAAATATGCCATTTTCGCAATATCTGAGTCGAGGCTCTGCAACAAAGGTATACCGACTTCTTGGAAATTCCATTTCAAGGCCTTTTTCTCTTGACGGTCAGGAATGGAGTTCAACTCCACTACGTTCGGCGCAGCCGCAGTAGAACGAATATAAGCGTTAAACATTTTATTCGAACTTGTGGGCTTTAAGTCTGGCAACGATTGACGAACCAAGGGAGCGATACGGCTCGGGGTCAAACGCTTATCAGGGTCTTGAGGCTCTTCTGCATAAATCTTGATGTTGTCACGGAAAACCTCCTCATCATGCATCGCCGCCTCAAAAAGCTCCACAAGATCATCAGGCGCATAAAGGCGAACTAGGTCTTGATAACCCTTACGGAAGCCAAACCAACGCCCAGTTTGCATCAGCGTATCCGCGCTTCCTGCACGACGGCGGAAATAAGAAATCGTCAGACCCTCAACTGTATAGCCACGAGAAAGCTTTGCCCCTCCGACAAGAATCTTCCACACACGGCCAGATTCAAAGTTTGGGCTTTGCTTGCCTTCAGTATCAACCTGCAAAATTGGTGACTCTCCAGATTGAACCCCTACCATCATTTCTGCATAGGCTTCATTGATATACGGCAGGAGTTCTTCATAGGTCTGTGGGACCGCGAAACCTTCCCTGTAGCGCTCGATATTCATAACATCGAGAAGATCATCTTCAAATAGTCGCTTCATTTCTGGAATTGGTCGCGCAAGATTATATCCGCGCTCTCGCCAAATTTTTTCCAGTATTTTCTTTCCATCTCCGTGGATCGCAGTACCCGTACCCTCGTGCACCAGCATGGTGTGATGCTTAAACGTATGACCTGGATGCTTGGCTTCCCGGAATTTCTTAATCGCACCGGTTAAGACAAACATGTCAAGGGCTTCTTTTAGTTCTTCCGCTCGCTCTTGCTCAAATACATCGTCATCCAACCCCCTAGAATCAACGATGTCCCGAATAAACGCCTTACTCTGGGAGTTTTCACGAGTCGCTTCCTCGGGGGCATCGGCAAAGTCCATGCGGTCGTGAAACCACTTCGCACCGCGATACGCAGGCGGCTCGTTGAGCATCAAAACAAAATTCCGCGGGTAAAGATCTACCGGATCGGAAGGATCGACAAAGACGTTAGCGAAGGGCGTAGCCGTATAACCGACATACTGCGCGCGAGGACAGTTACTGAGCAGTTCAGTAATCTGCTCATTAACCGCAGTACGCTCACGTTCTTCTTTAGGCTCTTCCTTCTTTTGCTTTTTAGTATTGATAGACGCCTGATCGGACTCGTCATCGATAACCAAAACCGGCAAATGCTTCAAGTCCTCATTAAGACGGGCCGCGCGCCGCAAATCAGAATTAAGGTTTTTGAGCACCGAAGAATTCTTTTTGACCACCGCAACCAGACAAGGCATGTTATCCAGGTTGTCGGGATGATGCACAGGCTTCGATTTATCCGGGCGTTCAATTTCAATCGCGCTAGTACCAGTCCTGCGGTAATCACGAACTGAAGTTGTCACGCGTTTAATACGCGGGAATCCTTTGGAGCCATATGCAGGACCATGGCTCAGGAACGCGCCACCGATCTCATCCCAATCACGATCCCATTCTTCGTCACCATTGAAATAGGTCTCATCTTTGCGTTCTTTTGCAGTGAGGTTTTCTTCATCGAGGCCGCTCAGCACCGACTCTTTGCCGCACAACTCTTTATCCAAACGCCGTTGTGTTTGATCACGCAGATTGTCCATCGTGCCGGCAAGAATGATGATAAACCTGTAGCCAGCGTCAATAGCTTTAGCAGTAACAGCGGTAAAGTTTGCAGTCTTACCGCTTTGGACGTAACCAACCACCAGGCCGCGAGAAGACACATAGTGTGGCTTTTTAGGATCTTCTATGCGCCGAATAACCTCGGTAGCCTGCGTACCCACGGTATCGATAGATTCAGCATCCCAGCGGTTTCTGCTCAGTACCTTGCGGTAATCATCCCAGTAGTGAGTATTTTCTTGCTGCCTTTCCGGCGTATACCACTCGGTGAAGTCTTCTTCGACAATGACCGCAGGCTCGGGATCAGGCATACGCTGCTCCAATGCTGGAGCAAAATCAGACAGCCCTAGCTGCTCGATAACCCATTGAAGCCGCTCTTTACTTTCAGAAGGTGTCTGGGTCTCTGGCTTCAGAACAGCTTCATCAGCATCCTTGGCCGCGACAATAAACGTTATTAGGGGCTGGATATCGTTATCGTCGGCTTCCTCGATGTATTTAAGTATCGAAGCAGCATTAACGTCCATCCCTTCCATCAATTTGAGCCTGTCCTGCAACGAGGCATAGAGCTTTAAATCTGATGGATTAAGAACATTGCCTATAGCTTCCTTAAGGGACTGGAAGCCTACTGTCTGACTATCGTGACTGCTAGTCAAGAGATTTTCTCCTCAGGTTCGTGCATCTTTATTAATGCTTGACACAGGAAATAATGTGCCTCACATCAATTGAGATCTACAGTACAGCGTCACACAGACACCCATTGATAAATTCGACCCAAAAGCAAACACCCGTTCCATCGGTAGGGTCAGTCGAGCCCTAGGCGTAGGTTTTCTTGGCGCTCCTGCTCTCTGGCGGCGGTCGTTAGCAGCTCAGCCCACAAGGAAGTGTTTGCCTTGGATTTTCTAGTCTGCTTCGAAGTAGCGACATCATTGAACAGCAGATATAGAAGCGTTTTTAATAATGGTGCATCGTTGAGCGAGCCTCTGCCGGGGTTTACCATCTTTCGATATTTCCGATTGATCTTGATAGTGCTATCCCGCGGAGAAACCTCTACGAACTTATCGCCTTCCAGTTCTGTCCACACAACATTGACTGGGTCGCCCTTTTTTAAATTTGCCTCATCCTCGATCAATTCTTTGATGACCGGAGCAATTCCTTGCCCTGCCTCCGCCAGCACATCCGGGTTGCCAGATTTCTTATTGGACTTTCGGAGGACTGCGATGGCATCGCTACATACCGCATCAAAATTCTTTTCCGGCTCTCCACATACTCTTAGCCCATCGATAAACCGGTGAAATCCCTCACCTAATCTCACGGACCCTTTTTGCGGACTAATAGTGATGTACTCATTGATCACTCGTGGATCGTCAATGACCACCCGGAGCAATTTATAGTCTTTTCGGGGTTCCTGAAATCCACACCACCCGCCCTGGGTAATCAAGCGGTCTGCGATATATATGTAAAAACCCTGATGGCCTAGCTCATCCTTGCCTTCCAAAATAAATTCGTCCGACTTGGACCTGTTATTCCAGATGTGCGCAGTCACCCCAGGACCATCTTCTCGTCCATGTTCAGTTAAACGTAGGGGATATAAGCGGTCACCTGGTTTCCGGTAACCACATGGATCAATGGGTTTGATGGACGGGGCCGGCACTGGATCAAATGCGTCATAAAGCATAAACATTTTTATGCTTACCCGATTGTCCTGGAGGAAACGGTGATAGCGGATCCCTAAGTGGCGACGCAGTTTCTCAATTGTGCCAGACAAAAAGGCATCAGCTTCCCGCGTGTCACTCCCCTCATAAATTCCCGTCAGGTCATTCCAGAGAATAGAGGTACCCCGCTTGAGATCAACGAGCCGGTCTCTTAGGTTCCACGCCGCAGTTGTTGCTTGCTGCTTTAATACATCGGCAGTGAAGCTTTCCTTGTGTAACTGAATGCCTGCTGGAAATTGCCCTTTCACTCGGGACATCACTGTGACGGTATCGGCATTCGCATAAGAACCTTCCTTTAAGCCCATTCCGTAGATACCGATATTGCTGTGTGATTGAGACTCATGCCCTCCCAGCCGTAAAACACGTTCCATGGTTGCCGCATCCATGCCACGACCATCATCATGTACCGCAATTTGGGTCAGCTTGTTTCCATCAACGTGGAAGACAATGCAAATATTTTCTGCCTTTGCGTCAATGGAATTGTCCACTAGCTCATCGATACCCGAGCAAATATCGTGATTGGCTCCCAGCGCATGCTGAATAGATTCAGTCGGAGCTAAATGGATAGTCTTTTCAATCTCAAAAGAACTCTTACTCTGTGTCACTTGTTAACCAGACCTATTCCTCAATCTCCAGCCCATCAACAATTCGCACGGTTTCCATCGCCACGCGTGTGACCTTGCCAATCAAATCGACGATATAGCGTGGGTTGCCCACCTCATCGGCCCAATCGTTTGGGTCATTAATAATTCCAGAGGCTTTGTCCTTCTTCACTTGGTACCGGTCAATCAACCACGCCACCGCCGAGCGTGAGCCCAGCATGTACTGATCCGCTTCCGCCGGAATACCAGAAATGGTCACCTGCTTGTTGTAGATCAGCTTCGTCACATCGTTGACGTTCTTACCCGTTTCCGGATCCTTGCGCTTGGCCCACTTCATCTTGCGTACGCGCCAAGTCTCCCGGTCAGACTCATCACCCTTGACCTGAATATCCAGCGGCCATGGCTCAACGGACTCATAATCCACATGCAGCGCCATCAATTCTTTGCCGGCCGCGGCAAACTTATCGAACTCCGCACGCGAAGATGGCGTTTCAATATGCGGCAACATTTTCTTCAAATCCGCCGCATACTTTGTGCGGTAACCAGGGTCATGCAGCTTGCCATAGACAAAGTGGAAGATGTCATCACCAGAGACATCACTGCCCAGTGCATCTCGGTAGATCTGTTTAATCTCATCCGTGATGTTGTCCACGCGCACATACCCGTCAACGACTTCACCGATCTGACCATAAACACTGGCTTCGCCTTGCTTGACGACGTTCCCTTCACTGAACAGGCCTCCATCTTCGACCTCTACTGGGGACCAAGTGAAGCGGGAGAAGTATTGTCCTGGAACGCCCCAAAAATTAAGGTCGATCACTTGGGCCGATCCGAGAACTGCAAACTTTGCGCGATCGGCTGCCGCAGTGGAAACAATTCCAACATTCTGATGCCCTAGTGAAGGAAACATCGAAGGAAGTTGATACTGCCGGTGCATCAATCGGGGGTCCCGATACAGCTTTTGCTTAAAAAATGGTCGATAAAAACCGGTCGTAACAAAATCTGATCGATAATCGAGTATTTCGTTGTTTGCCACCCTACGCTGCAAAATGTCAGACCATTTTATTCCAGACGTGAACGTGGCGTTTTCACCCAGCCACTCGGTAAAAGACTGGTCTACTTGCCGGTTATTGAAAGCCTTCCTAGCCGCCTCATAAGTTGTAATGAATCGATTCAAGTTCTTTTCCAACTCGGACGGTGAGCTTGAATAAACCCAACTATCGCGGCTCGTTGCAATGCCTGCGGAAAAACGTGAAAAGACCCTTGTGAGATTCTCTTTCTTATCTCCTAGAACCGGCCATGTTTCAAATTCTTCCGAGCGCTGGTTCAACCAGTCACCTTCTTTATTCGGCTCGATAGACTGCCACTCGATCATGTCAAGAGAAGTGGAATCGACGATACCGAGCTTTTCTTCGGCGGTGAGATAGTCACCGATGTCTCGATAATGCAGCTGGAAACCAGACTTTGTTGGATCTTTGATGCCGATAGTGATGGCTACTGTGCTACGGGAACCTGAACCGAAGACTTTCCCGCCTTCTTTGCGGGATTGTTCACCAGCGGTGCGCTGATTACCTCGAAGATTAAAGATATAGATATCAGTGAAATCCTCGGCCATGGAAAGGCGCACGCCGTCGCCAGTATTACCATCGATCCAGCCGCCGTTTGAAACGAACGCGACAATGCCTTGGTCACCGATGCGGTCGGTGGCCCATCGGAAAGCGCGCAGGTAGGAGTCATACAGTGCCCCCTTTCGTTGAGCCGTGGACTTGGCCGCGTAGGTATCCGCAATGCGTTTATCCAGGCTGGGGTACTTCTGGTTGGCGTTGAGATCGTTCGCGGATTTTTGTCCCGCAGAATACGGTGGGTTGCCAATCACGACGTTGATGGGCGCGTTCTTCTGTCGCTCGATGGTGGCGTTGTTTTCGCGGAAAATGTTGAGGTCTGGAATATCGCCTTCTTCGTGGACCTGGAAGGTA
Source organism: Corynebacterium sp. MSK310 (assembly GCF_030227355.1). Classification (NCBI taxonomy): domain Bacteria; kingdom Bacillati; phylum Actinomycetota; class Actinomycetes; order Mycobacteriales; family Corynebacteriaceae; genus Corynebacterium; species Corynebacterium sp. MSK310. The sequence continues at coordinate 96,542 of NZ_JASPFZ010000006.1, read as the reverse complement.
TCGGCAAGCGCGATATTCGTAAACGGTACATATTCTGGAGCCGGCTCGTCGTTGCGCTGTGCGGCCTCCTCACGCAGGGCGTTGTAGGTGGTCTCGATATTAACGGCGGAGACGTAGTATGCCAGCAGCATGATTTCGGTGGCGAATAGTTCGTTGGCATATTTGCGCGCCAAGTCTTCCGGTTTGATGAGGCCAGACTGCAGCAGGCGCACCATGAATGTCGAGGTACCGGCGAAGGGATCGAGGATGCTCACGCCTTCATCGCTAAGCCCCTTGCCAAAGTGCTTACGGGACACCTCATCAGCAGCGCGCAGGATGAAGTCCACAATTTCCACTGGGGTATAAACAATGCCGAGGGCCTCGGCCTGCTTCTTGAAGGCCTTGCGGAAGAAGCGCTCATACAGCTCCTTAATTACCTGCTGCTTACCGGACGCAGAGGTCACCTCAGAGGCACGAATGCGCACGGATTCGTAGAACTTCTCCAGCGATTCGGTTTCCGTGTCCAGGTTGGCCTTGGATAGTGCCGCCACCATCTTCTCCATGACCTGGGCTACCGGGTTATGGGTAATGAAGTCATGGTTTTCAAAGAGGGCGTTGAACACCGGTGCAGTAATCAGGTGTTGCGACAGCATAGAGATGGCATCATCAGCCGAAATACCATCGTTCAAGTTATTGCGCAGGCCCTCAACAAACTCATCAAATTCTTGGCGCAGGTCCTCATCGGCGTTTTCTACCAGCGCGGTAATGCGGGTGATTTGGTTTTCTGCAATAGTGGCAACATCATCGGCCCAGTCCTCCCAATAGGTGCGGGTGCCGACCTTATCCACCAGCTTGGTGTAGATGGCCTCTTGCCATTGCTCCAAAGAGAACAAGGCAATCTGCTGGGTCATTGCGGAAGAATCCTCAAAAGCCTCAGTGGACTTGGTGCGTTCTGCATCCTCCAGCTTTTCTTTATCGCTTTTCTCCTTGTCACCCGGGACATGGTTGACATCAATGGGTAGTTCTTCTTGTGCGTTGGCTCCATTGAGCGCGATGGAATTGATCTTGGCGTTAAAGCGATCATCGTGTGCACGCAGCGCGTTAAGGATCTGCCAGACCACCTTGAAGCGCTGGTTATCATTGAGCGCCTCCGAGGGCGAGACATCTTGCGCGACGGCAACCGGCAAGATGATGTAGCCATAGTCCTTGCCCGCAGATTTACGCATCACGCGGCCCACGGATTGGACCACATCAACCATGGAATTGCGCGGGTTGAAAAAGATCACCGAGTCCAGCGCCGGTACATCCACGCCTTCCGAAAGGCACCGCGCGTTGGTAAGTATCCGGGCTTCGTTTTCTGCAGCGGGCGATTCAATCCAGGACAGTTTGGTGCCGCGCTCCATGGCGTTCATGCCGCCATCGACGTGCTGGGCAGCAACTTGGAGATCAACGTTGGTCAAGGAGACATCATTCAACGCCGCCTTATCCTTCAGTAGCTCCTGGTGAGTCCTAATCAGGGAAGGAAAGCTTTCCGCAATCTGGGTAGAGGTCTTAATATCCTTAGCAAAGGCCACCGCGCGCTGCATGGGGTTGGCGTTTTCATCGAATCCACCCTTCTTTCCTTGCAGCTCACCGGAGCGCTTGGCCAGGCCATTCCACGCACCAATCATCGCGGAGGCGAGCGAGAGGTTGATCTGATTGTCTTCGCTATGGGCCATGGCGTTGGCAGCCACGGATTCATCGACGGTCATGACCAAGACCTTGTAATCCGTAAGCAGGCCCTTATCCACGGCCTCGCCAAAGCCCAGCCGGTAGAACTCGGGGCCATAAATACCCTCATCGTCCATAGAGGTCAGCTCAGCAGAGTGCTCGGCGGCCTTGCCTTTCACGGCGTCATCGAAAAGCCGCGGCGTTGCAGTCATGTACAAACGCTTGGCAGCCTTGATGTAGTCCGCATCATGCACGCGCACGAAGTTGCTGGAGTCCTCGCCGGCCAGGGTGATGCCGGTGGTGCGGTGGGCCTCATCACAAATGACGAGGTCAAACTCATCTAGGCCGTGCTGCTGTGCCTCGTGCACTGCCGGCAAGGATTGATAGGTGGAAAAGACAATACTGAGCCCCTTGGCGCGTTTTCCAGACTCAAAACGCCGCGCAATATCCGCGCCATCAGTAGAGACGGGAACTTCCAGGTCATAAACCGCAATGTCTTCGGCCTTCTTGGATACCTTCGAGTCCGAGCACACCGCGAAGGCGCGCATATCGAGGCGCCCTTGCGCCGTCCATTCCTTCAGCGTCTGCGAAAGCAGCGAGATAGAAGGAACCAGGAACAGGATGCGCGCCTTGCCTCCCCTATCTTCGGCCACGCGCTCTGCGAGGCGCAGCGCAGTAAACGTCTTGCCGGTACCGCAGGCCATGATGAGCTTGCCGCGGTCATGCGTCTGAAATCCCTCGATGGCCTTGTCGATGGCCGTTTGCTGGTGCGGGCGCGGCTCAAAGGTCTTGCGCTGCGAGAGGTTGATTTGAATGTTTTTATCCTGCACCTCGGAGCCTGGGAAGGCGACGTCCCAGTTAATGGGCGATTCCGCGATGGCAGAAATACCAATGCGGCTGGTGGGGATAATCTGGTTGGCCAATGCTTCCTCGGCGTGCGAGGACCAGTGGTCCGTTGTGGAAATGATCATCCGGCTGCCGAAGTGCTCGCGGCCATGTTCCGTTTCAAAGGAATGTCCCGAGGCCTCAAAGAAGGAATCCAAGTGCGACTTCTGGATGCGCGCGGTGGACGCATAGAACTTGCACTGGATAGCGGTCCACGTCCCGTCATCGCGGCGGCGAGCTACCAAATCAATCCCGGTATCGGCTTTGCCGCCGTTATAGCGCCAGTCAGTCCACCGGCTGACCTCATCAAACTGTGCTTTGAGAGTGGGATCAGTCTGAAAATAGTTGACCATCAGCTTTTCAAAAGCGATGCCATACTTCGCCTTTGGTTGGTTTTCGCGCAGCTGTTCCAGGACCTCAGAGAACTTTGACATAGGAACATTATGCCTGAGGGTGCTTCAGGTTTCCTTCGTTATTGCTGCATTTCGCTAGCTGTAGCCCGATGAAATGGCTTACTCAAGTGGTCAGCCCCGTTTACATAGGGAAATGATTGCCCAGGGTTGGATATATCTTGAGTCTTTACGCGTTTTAGTCCTTGCGCCCGTCCGCATAGTCCACAAGGAAGCGCAAAAAATGTTGGGCCGGATCAGAAAGACGATTCTGCGCACTCCACACCACCCGTAGCGGCCGGTCAAAGCTGATTCCCACCACCGGAACCTCTACGTATTCTCCTGTAGCGAGCTGTGACGCCACCGCTCTCCGCGCGATAACCCCCGGCGCACCCAGAGCTCCTATCGCAGTACGTTGAGCTCCCAGAGACCCGAACTCCCCTGCCGGCGGGGCGAGCACTCCCAGAACATCCGCCACCACCTCTCGTGTGCCGCTTCCCTGTTCACGCAGCACCAAGGGCGTAGATTGCAGCTCCTCCTTCGTCACTGGAGATACCTTCGTTTCCAATGTTGGTGCTGACGTTGATGCTGACGGGGTCACTGGCTGATTGTGGTTGCGCGGCTTCGCCCAGCGATGTTCTGCGGGGACAACAACCACGAGTTCATCGTGCCCGACCACACGCTCGTGCAGTTCGTGGGCCACCCAGTGGCCCTCAATAATCGCTAGTTCTGCCTGTCCTTGAACCACGTGGCGCTGCGCCTCCCGGCTGTTGAGCTGACGCATGTACAGATAAGTATGTGGGTGAGCGCGTTGGTAGGCCGCGGCCCAGCGGGGGTAGTCCACTTCGGCCACAGTATGAGAAACCACCAAGTTAATGTCCTCGGTGACCCCAACCCCAACGGCTGTTTCGAGGCCACGCGCGCATTCGTTCAGGGCGCCTTCTAGTCCCTCGAGTACACGGACGACTTGGCTGCCCACTTCTGTGACGGAACTACCCGCGGCTCCGCGCCAAAAAATGCGATTATTGAGGCGTTTTTCAAACTTGGCGATGCGCGTACTAACCGTTTGTTGGGAGACATTCAGATGTTTCGCAGCCTGGTTCATACCCCCATATCGAGCTACAGCAAGGACGGCATCAACTGTGAAAGCATCGGGAACGTAGCTGCGTCGAACGGGAGAGAATCCATCGTTACCATCTTCTCGTGAGGGGTACATTCATTTATTGTAACCCCGTTCGGATTATACGCTCTCCCGCACACATCAAGCAGTGCCTAGCCTGAAGAATATGTTAAAGATTCGCAATGAGATAGAGCTCCCTCCGCTAGGACCTGGCTGGGCCGGAGCAGTAATGGGACTCGGAATCTCCTCGTCTCTCATCGATGCTCACCTGAGCCCAATCCTGGGCCGCCTTCCAGCAGAAATCATGCTCGGCGTTGCAACGCTTGTCTTCTTGGCGTTCACAGCGGGATTTATTAAGCACCGCACTCCGGGATTCAACTCCAGCGACATGCCTGCATGGGGCATGGTCTCCATGGGCATCCTCGCTTTGGGTAGTGCCTACTCACTTATCTTTGACGCCTGGTTGATTCACACCGTGTGTTGGGCGGTAGGAACAATCCTGAGCGTCATTACCTGTTTAAAATATCTCAAGTTTCTTTTCTCCGACCGCCCTTCTAACCCCGCTTTTACCTGGGGATTACCCCTTGTTGCCCCCATGGTTTCCGCAACCTCGTCGGCGCAATTAGTACCGCATGCTGGTGAATGGGGCTCGGTCATCCACGGCATCGGCGTGTTCTGCTTCGTAGTGGCTTGGGTGACAGGACTGCCGACGTTTGCCGTCGTTTACCTGCGCACCTTTCCCAAGGTTCCCATTAGCTTCGCTGCCACCGCTTGGATCCCGATGGGGTTGGTCGGCCAGTCCACCGCCGCAGCACAGCTACTCGCCGGTGACCAATGGCATTTCCGCGCCATGGTCTATGGTGTAGCGATGCTGGGCTTGGGCGTGCCGCTGAGCATCTACGCTTTGGCCAAGCACTGGGGTACCGCCCTAGGAAATACCCCAATGTCCTATAACCCCAGCTGGTGGGCCAGTACCTTCCCCGTGGGCACGTGCTGCCTCGGCACCCATACCCTATCCACACAGCCCGCGGCGCTCGCGTGGGGTCTGGGCTGGATGGATACCGTGAGCGCCGCTCTGCTGGTTCTGCTCCTCCTTCACGTCACTTGGGCTGCCTTCGGAGCCATCAAAACCGTTTCCGAGCATTTCAAGGTCAGCCAAATGAGCCACGCATAACTTCAGGGTCTTCGGGTACTTAAGAACCTTGCGGATCGTGCTCGGCGAAGAACTGGGGCATCGCCTGGAGCAAGTGCTGGTTCCAGACTCCGTGAGCGCTAAGCGCCGATGCGTGGTCAGCGTGTGGGCGCACGTACTCGCTCAGGTCGATATTCTTTTCATGCGCTATGCGGCGAAAATCGTCATAGCTTTCCGGCGGGACGAGGCGATCGTTATCGCTACGGACAATCTTGATGGGTGGCATGTCCGAAGTAAGGTGCGTCGCCGAGGTAACAAAATCTGCACGGTCGGGATATTCCTCCGGCGTTCCACCCAGGTATTTCTGCACGGTATCGCGGGAGCCTGGCGCGGCATAGGCATCGTCGGAGTCATAGATGTGGCGGACATCGAGGGCCGGTGAATCCGCATACACGGCGCGGGGAACGGCCGGTGTGCCGGGGCAATCGGCGGAAGGTAGGTGGTTGGGGTGCGCGGCGGCATCGGCAGTCGCATTCAGCACCAACTGGCCGCCCGCAGATTCGCCGTACATAAAGAAGCGCTCCGGGTCGCCGTCATAATCCGCCGCGTGGGCATTGACCCAATTCATCGCGCAGCCCACCTGCCCTGCTGCCACCTTCCACGTGGGCTGATCCAAGCTGGACAGCGTGTAATCGATGGATAATACGAGGTAGCCACGCTGCGCCATCTGACGCATATTAAATGCCTGGGAGCGCTTGTTCATCTGATCCCAGCCGCCGCCGTGGACATACATCATCACCGGGTGGATGCCGCCATCATTGGGCTCATAGATATCCATGTCCAGGTCCTCGTCATGGAAGGAATCGTAGGCCACGGTGTGATCAGGGCCCTCGTCGGTGCTTTCCACACCAGCCCAGCTCAACGCGGCGCGAATATCCACGTCGGTCCCCTGCTCCTTCGCAGCATGAATCTGCGTCCCAAAAAGCGTTATGCCTGCAATGAGCGCAACCGCCGCGAACGCGCCTGGCACGTAAAAGCTGCGGGAGGCGAACCTTCCTAGTACCGCTAGGACCAGAAGGATAAGGGAAAAGATAACCACCGGCCCGACATACTGCGGGCCAATAAGCGCACCCGCGCCCCAATACGGAATATGCGGCGTAAACGGCGCCACCGCAAGCCACAACGCTAGGAAAGCTACAAGCGCAAGCGGGGCGGACAGCAGCCGGGCAACGATCTTCATACCGGCAACGGTAGTCCTCGCTTCTGGGAATGCGTGGTGATGATTCTGCTTTTAGTAAGAGGATCGGCGTCACGCCCACAGCCTGGCTAACTTGAACCAGACGAATAAAGTGGGAAAGAAATGAATAATCTCCGATTCAAAAGGGTCAAGTCCCATAAATTGGGACTCGGCCAAATGTGTAAGGGCACGACGATGTTTTCGAAGTACCATAGCGATGCTCTCGCGGACGAGATATTCACCTACATACACACGATTTTAGCTCCACAAAGTTCTATGCCACATGCAGGAGACTAAATACTAATATTAAGTTTTCTTAAGAAATCAATACCCTCCAAACACTCGACGTCAAAGTGCTGTGCTACATCCGGAATCTTCACTCGTGCTTTTCCATTTGGAGCGGGTTTCTCGTTGGTCACAATCTTCGCTTTATGCCGATACGCGGAGGCAACTAACCAAGAATCTGCAGCATCCAAAAATATATTTACTGCGTTTGGTTTGTATTTAGGCTCGCGCTCCGTACTGACCCAACGTGTCATTTCTTCATAAACTAGGATCTCTGCCTCATCAGGAGATAACCGCTGACTGGGACGGACAAGGTTTTCATACCACGCAAAGCGAGGATGCCCCCAGTTCTTCATTTCTTCGTGGACCTCATCATGGAAGTAAATACCCGGAACAAAAAGCTTCATCTCAAGCTCTTTCCACAGGCTGGGGAATATGTCTTCTGGATAAGTAGTCGTTAACTCACCAAGAAAACTCGTATCAATGATGTACATCGCTTATACCGCTTTTCTGCCCGAAGATCGTGCAGACGACACAAGCTTTTCAAAGGAATCATACGTAGTTGTTCCCAGAAGACTTGCAGCTTGTTTTTCAAGTAGGGCTCCTGATTCTGCGGCGCCTAATACTGTCTCAAAAAATCTCTCTCCCACCCTTGCTTTAATTAAAACATGGCGAGGAGGCGCACCTTTAGCATCTCGCGAAGTCTTAATTAGCGCCTGTTCTTTCCGGAACCGTGCCGCAAGTGGAATAGCTTCTTCTTGTGGGACCATTCCAAGTCCTACCAGCCGCCACAACAATGCTTCGCGGCTCATACCGTATATCTTGGATAGCGTTAAGACCTGTTCTTCTAGCTCGTCAGTGGGCTGCAATTTCTCCCGCAGAGAACGCCCTGGGCACAAGAAAGCCGCAGCAAATTGATTACACCATTGCTCGGTTTGTAGGCGCTCCGAGTGGTCAGAAATTCCGGGTTTGCCAAGCACAACGTGCGCCAATTCGTGCGCAAGACTGAAAAGCTGGGCTGTCTTGGCATCACGAGTATTGATGAAAACTAGGCAGTAGCCATCCTCCTCAAGGGTAAATCCACGAAATTCTTCTGTATTAAGTGCCCTGCGGGTGGAGTTTTCAGCAATGGAGTTTCGGGCAACGAGTATCCCAGCATCTTCCATCAAGGAAACCAATTCACGAACTTTGTCACGCCCAGGAAGAGGAGCTTCTTGCTTGAGGCGGAGTGCATCCCGAACGCTACTAGCGGCAACAGCTGCAGACTCAGAAATCGTCGCGCTACGGAAAAGTTCCGGCGGATCAATTCCTATGTCCCGTGCGTATTCGGCGTACCAATCGAGGCGCGTCTGGGAAGCGAACATGACTTCCTGCAGCTCTGGGCTGACCGTATCGAGCTGTTCATTGCGCACGGTTCTAAAGTCCGCGACCTCGACCTCATCGCCTGTAGGAACATCGAGAAGCAGCCTGCCGAAAGGAATGTGAGCTTTTTTCGCTAGGTCTTTCGCTTGTTTTAGAGTGGGACGCTCTTCACCAGTTTCCCATTCATGGATTTTGGGAAAATGCTTGAGTAGCGCGGATTCTGAGAGCCTAGTGCGGGATACCGCCCAAGCCAGCACAGCAGGTTGAATCGTCACTCGTACAGGTGCCATGACGATCCTCCTTCACTATCCGTAGATCTTAAATAGTAGCGTAAACCAAGCAAACGGCCCGGTCGAGGCCGGCGGCACCGGCAAGCGCGTTCAGCACCATATGACCGGCCGTGGGCATACATCATCACTGAGTGGGTACCAGAATCATTGGGTGGATAGCGGCCGAGCAACGATCTTCAAGTCCTCGGTTCCGGAGAGGCGCGGTGGTGGCTTTAGTGGAGAAAAGCCGCTTACTAACTCGCCTTTTTGAAGGAAAGGCGGCGATCCCGCAGAGGCAAGGCGTCCTTTCGGCTTAGCTCCGCGATGCACAGTGCGATTACAAAGCCCACCAAGACAATCAACGAGGACCATGACAACCACATTTCAGAATCTGCCCTGGCCAGCGGTGGGAACAAGAAGAGACCTAAGACCGGCACAACATAAATGATGCGATTCTGCCCGCGTGCCAGAACGCCTAGCAGTGGCAATACGGCGCACAAGACGTAATGATCCCACAAGATATTGCCGGTAGCCGTGAGAACCGTAAAGATGCCGACGGCAGCAATGCGCCACGGCTCCTGTGAGCGTAAAGCGGTAACAATAACCAGCGCAATTAATGCCAGGGTTACAAAAGGCGGAATAAGGCTGGCAGCCAGTGAAGGATCATGAACGATGGTGACAAGAATGCTGTCATCTTCAACGCGATTGGTGCTCAGTTGGGAAGCAATCGACCCGTTGACAGGAGCGACCATTATTGCCGCCTTGATGTCCTGCAGGGTATCCCACCAAGAGGTAAACACGTCCCAGCCAGAAACGACGATTGAGTAGAGCACAGCAACGGCTCCTGTCCCAAGTGCTACCAATCCCGCTTTGCGCGCCCGCGGAAAGACCACACAGATGAGCACGAGGATAATGGGGGTTAGCTTTACTGCAGATACAAGTCCTAGTGCAATTCCTGCGCGTACTGGGTGCACGCGAGCAGCAGCAAGGCCGTATGCAACGCCCGCAAAAATCAGTGGGCTCGTCTGGCCAAGAAATAACGATGATTGAAAAGCTATCGATGCCCAGCCCAAGAGGATTCCGAAAAGCAAGGTAATGGTCGCTATCTCTTCCTCAAACCACAAGAACCAGGCGGAGACTATCAGCACCACCAACGCCCAACCGGAAGCAATCGCGAGCAATATCACGGAGACATCAAAGCTGATGACTCGCACGACCAAGCTCATCACATCCGCGAGAAAGGGGACGTGAACATAAGGGTGCGGGAATTCAGTGACATCAGAGTGGGCGATGGTGTCTAACCACACATCACCACGTGGCAGTGCGAAATCGCGTTCATCGATTCTATATAAATGCTCCCGGTTTCCATCGCGGACGAGCAATCCAGCAATCCATAGCGCACCCCAGTCACCGTAATTCAGTTTTCCGGCGGAAATTACGGCAACCACGAGGCCAAACACCAGCCCAATACCATGGTGGTACCACCGCAGCACTGTTGTTGCGGGCGCGGAGGCTTGATGGCGGGAATGCGCGCTCATGTGACTCCTAATATAAAAATTACGATTCGAGACAGAGAGAAAGGGCGATGCTCATTGGGCAGCGACCCCGATCATCGAAGATAGTCTAAATGCTCCTCAAGCCCGGCCAAAGCCGGGCTTGAGCTAAGCGGTGACAGGGGCTGGCTTACTCCACAACGGAGTTAGCGCCCACGGCGTGACCGAAGAGGTCAGGCAAAGTAGCAGACCATGCCTCAACCAACTGAGAGATGGCCACGGATTCGCCACCCAAGGTAAGCGCACCAGTTTCGGTGGTCTCACCCACGATGACTGCTGGGATGCCAAACTCAGCGGCACGGGCGAGCACCTTATCGGCGCGGTCAGCGGTGGTGGCCACGAGCGCGCGGGAAGCGGACTCGGAGAAGGCCGCGGTGAAGGCGTCCTCGTGCACGGCAGTGAGATCGAGGTCGAGGCCGAGGCCGGCGGCATCGGCAGGCGCACCGGCACGCTTGGCCATCTCAAAGGCGGCAACGGCCAGGCCGCCCTCGGAGACATCGTGCGCGGCGGTGAGCAGATCGTTACCGTCGAAGAAATCCGCGAGGCGCTTCTCATTGGCCATGTCCACCTGCGGCGGCAAGCCGTTGAGGTTGTCCTTATCGGCGCCCTCGGCGCTCACCAGCTGCCAGATGGAACCGCCGAACTCATCCTTGGTCTCACCCAAGGCGATGAGGACTTCCTTCTCATTGACGGTTCCCAGGTTATTGCCAATGGCCTGGTGCACATCGTCGATAACACCGAGCACGCCAACGACCGGGGTGGGCAGGATGGGCTCGGAGCCGGTCTGATTGTAGAAGGAGACGTTGCCGCCGGAGACGGGGATGGAAAGTTCAACGGCGGCATCGGCAAGCCCATGCACGGATTCGCGGAACTGCCACATCACGTCCGGGTTTTCCGGCGAACCGTAGTTCAGGCAGTTGGTAATCGCAACGGGCTTCGCGCCGGTAACCGCGACGTTGCGGTAGGCCTCCGCCAAGGCCAAGCGCGCGCCCATGTTCGGATCCAGCTTGGTGTAGCGGCCGGAGGCATCGGCGGAAACGGCGACGCCGCGACCGGTCTCCTCATCGATGCGCAGCACACCCGCGTCCGCGTGGTGGGACTGGACGGTATTGCCGCGCACGTAGCGGTCATACTGATTCATGATGAAATCGCGCGAGCACAGCGAAGGCGAGGAAATGAGCTTCTGCAGAGATTCCACCAGGCCGCGCTTGTCCGTGCCCTGGTATTTCTGCAGATCATCCTGCCACACGGGGCGTGCGTAAGGGCGCTCGTAGACGGGTGCTTCATCCGCGATGGTGCCAGCCGGCGCATCGACAACGACCTCGCCCTGGTGGCGGATGACCAGGTGATCGCCCTCAGTAACCTCACCGATTTCGGCGCAGGTGACCTCCCAGTGCTCGCAGATTTCGCGGAACTTCTCCACGTTTTCCGGTGCCACGACGGCGCACATGCGCTCCTGGGACTCGGAGGCAAGGATTTCCGCTGCGGTCATGTTTTCCGCGCGCAGCGGTACCGCATCGAGGTTGACCTCCATGCCGCCATCGCCGGAAGCTGCCAGCTCAGAGGTGGCACAGGCCAGGCCAGCGCCGCCCAAGTCCTGGATGCCCACCACAACGCCGGCGTGGTAGAGGTCCAGGCAGCATTCGATGAGCACCTTTTCTGCGAAGGGGTCGCCCACCTGCACGGCCGGCAGCTTGCGCTCCGCGCCGTCCTCAAAGGTATCGGAGGCCAGCACGGATACGCCGCCGATGCCGTCCAGGCCGGTGCGGGAGCCAAAGAGCATGACCTTATTACCCTTGCCGGAGGCGAAGGCGAGTTTCAGGTCATCGACCTTGAGCGTACCCACACACAGGGCGTTGACCAGCGGGTTACCGGCATAGGTTTCATCAAAGACGGTCTCGCCGCCAATATTGGGCAGGCCCAAGGAGTTGCCGTAGCCGCCCACGCCGGATACGACGCCGGGTAGCACGCGCTTGGTATCGGGGGCATCGGCAGGCCCAAAGCGCAGCTGATCCATCACGGCGATGGGGCGCGCCCCCATGGCCATGATGTCGCGGACGATGCCGCCCACGCCGGTCGCCGCGCCCTGGTAGGGCTCCACGTAGGAGGGGTGGTTGTGCGATTCCACGCGGAAGGTCACCGCGTTGCCATCGCCGATGTCCACCACGCCGGCGTTTTCACCAATGCCGGCCAGGATCTTCTCCCCCATCTCCTCCGTCATGGTCTCACCAAAGTAGCGCAGGTGCGTCTTGGAGGACTTATAGGAGCAGTGTTCGGACCACATCACGGAGTACATGGTCAGCTCCGCGTCGGTGGGGCGCCGGCCCAAAATATCGTGGATGCGCTGGTATTCGTCATCCTTCAGGCCGAGCTCAACGTACGGCTGCTGCTCATCCGGGGTGGACTGCGCCTTGTCTACGGTGTCATTAGAAACGGTCATGTAGGTGGCCTCCTTAAACCGCCGGCGCTTCCGCGACGGCCTTGATGGCGGATACGAATAGTCCCAATCCGTCGGTGGATGGGCCGGTCAGCGGGTCAATGGCGTGTTCTGGGTGCGGCATGAGGCCTACGATGCGGCCGGACTCATCGCTTACCCCGGCAATGCCATTGATGGAGCCGTTGTAATTATCGGTATAGCGGAAGACCACGCGGCCTTCGCCCTCGATACGGGCGATATCGTCATCGCCTGCCTGGAAGCGGCCCTCGCCGTGCTTGGCGGGCACCAAAATCTTTTGGCCTTTTTCAAACTCGCTGGTCCAGGCCGTGGTGGAGTGCTCCACCTCCAGGTAAGTATCGGTGCAATGAAAATGCAGGCCCTTATTCCGGGTCAATGCGCCCGGCAAGAGGCCTGCTTCAGTCAAGATTTGGAAACCATTGCAAATGCCGAGTACCGGCATTCCCGCCTTAGCGCGGTCGATGACGCTGCGCATGACGGGGGCGAGCGCCGAAATAGCGCCCGAGCGCAGGTAGTCACCATAGGAAAATCCCCCCGGCACGACTACCGCGTCCACGCCGCGCAGATCAGCATCCGCGTGCCAGAGGTTTATGACCTCGGCGCCGGCGGTGCGGGCGGCGCGGGCGGCATCCACATCATCCAGGGTGCCGGGGAAGGTGATTACTCCGATTTTTGCGGTCACTTACTTGACCTCCAGCTGCGTAACCTCGTAGTCCTCGATGACGGTATTAGCCAGCAGCGTTTCTGCTACCTTATCCAGTTCCTCTGCGGTAACGGAATCATCTACCTCGAGTTCGAAGCGCTTTCCTTGGCGCACATCGCTGACACCGGATACTCCGATGCGACCCAATGCGCGGACGACAGCTTGGCCCTGCGGATCCAGAATTTCCGCCTTGGGCATGACATTGACAACTACACGAGCCATGAAATTTTTGCCTTACTGTATGGGGCTTAGGTCTGCCCGATTCAGTGTAGTCATACCCCCGCCCAATCCCTAGATATACCCCCACTGCAGGGTTTTCACCCCGGTAAAGCAAACTCCGCGTAAATTACCACCAACAGGAAAACGAATTTTGCGCGGCACCCAGGTTTCACTGCCTGCTCGCGCGAAACCCGCCCAAAGCGGTCCCGGGTACACCGATAGTTCAGCGAGTAAAAATAAAAGGCGTCCATGACAACTTTCTCTATGATTAAGGTGACTTCTATGGCTCTTCGCCGCCTTGGCAGGGTAGCCCTCGCTGCCGGTTTCTCCACCCTCTCCCTATCCATTGCGGTGCCTTCCGCCATGGCCGCCCCGGATAATTCCACCGCGGTCATCTCTGAGGTCTACGGCGGTGGCGGAAACAAGGGTGCGAGCTTTTCCAATGATTTCATCGAGCTTTATAACCCCACCGATGCCGCAATCGATCTCACCGGCTGGTCCGTGGAGTACTTTGCTTCCAACGGCAATAGCGGCGGCAAGATCACCCTGTCCGGCACCATCGCTCCCCACGGTTACTACCTGGTACAGGCTGCCGCCGGCAATGGCCAGGCCCAGGCTCTTCCCGCCCCGGATGCAGAAGGCAAGGTCAATATGTCCGGCACGAAGGGCTCGGTGCAGCTTGCCGATGCCACCGGTAATACCATCGACCTCATAGGTTACGGTGCCGCCTCCAAGTCTGAAGGAGCTGCCACCGGCGCGCTATCCAATGACACCTCCGCTTCCCGCAACGCGGCGGGCACCGATACCGATGACAACTCCGCGGACTTCACCGTCGGTAGGCCAAATCCCACCAATTCCGGCAACGAGTCCCCTGCCCCGCAGCCAGGCGGATCGGGTGACTCGGGCAGCTCCGATGATTCCGAGAACCTTCCCGCGCCCGAGGGCATTACCCCGATCGCTGAAATCCAAGGCACCGGCGATGCCTCCCCGCTCGAGGGCAAGAACGTTGCTACCCAGGGCGTTGTCACCGGCGTGTGGAGCGAGGGTGGCCTGAACGGCTTTACCATTCAGACCGGCGGCACCGGCCAAGAGGCCACCGATACCTCCCAGGCGCTTTTTGTCCACATGGGCAAAAAGGGCGCCGATAAATACCCCAGCATCGGCGATTCCGTAGAGGTCACCGGCCAGGTATCCGAGTACTTCGGCGCCACCCAGGTCAGCGCTTCTTCCGTCAAGCAGCTCGATACCGCGTTGGAGGAAGTCACCCCGCTCGCCGTGGACGAGCTGCCCCAAGGCGACGGCGCCCGCGAGCCCTTTGAGCACATGCTCATCCAACCCGGCACGCACACCGTGACCAATAACTACTCGCTCAACCAGTACGGCGAGGTCGGCCTCGCCCCGGGCGATGAAGCTTTCCGCCAGCCTTCCGATGTCCACTCCCCTTCCACCGACCCCAATTCCGAGCTGCAAAAACTGGCCAAGGATAATGCAGAAAAGCTCGTCACCTTGGATGATGGTCGCACCCGCGATTATTTGAGGACCGATAAGGACACCCCGCTGCCTTATATCGCCCAAGATGGCGGCAAGACCATCAAATCCCTGCGTACCACCGATACCGTCGAATTCCAGCACCCGGTCATCGTGGGCTACTCCCACGAGCAGTGGCGCTTCCAGCCCACCGAGCCGGTCACCGGTGAAACCGCCGGCGCCGATCTCCCCATTTCCTGGGAAGAATCCCGGGATGCGGAGCTGCACGCCGTTGATGATGTCAAGGGTGAATACACCATCGGTGCCTTTAACGTGCTGAATTACTTCACCTCCCTGGGCGAGGAATTCGGCGGCAGCGCCTATACCGACCGCGCGGGCAATAAAGTCACCGTCAACCGCGGCAAGACCCGCGGCGCCTATACCGAATCCGCGTTAAAGGACCAAGAGCGCAAGATAGTCGCCGCCATCAATGGCCTGGATGCCAATGTCATTGGTCTTTCCGAAATCGAAGATGGCTACGCGGTTACCGGGGACTTTGACCAGCGCGATAAAGCGTTGAAGCGCCTGACCGAAAAACTCAACGAGGCCGCGGGCTCAGAAAAGTGGGCCTTCGTTCCCTCCCCGTCCAAGGAACAAGTCCCTGAGCGCCCCGATGTTATCCGCACCGCGTTTATCTACCACAAGGGCGTGGTCAAGCCCATCGGCGAATCCCGCATCTTCCAAGATCCCCGCTTTTCCGGCACCGCCCGCGAGCCGCTGGCCCAGGAATTCCAGCCGCTCAATAGCGATGACGAGTCCTTCGTCGCCGTCGCCAACCACTTCAAGTCCAAGGGCTCGGTGGCCAAGGGCGATGAGGATTCCGGCGACGGCCAGGGCAATAACCCCAACGTCCGCAACGCCCAGGCCCAGGCCGTGCTCGATGCCCTGCACAAGCAGGAAAATTGGAAAGATAAGCCGCTTTTCGCCCTGGGTGATTTCAATACCTACACCCACGAAACCGCACTCGATGTCTTCCGCAACGATGGCTTCACCGTGCCTGCGGAAAAGTACGGCGCCGATACCTCTTACCAGTTCGGCGGCCTGCTCGGCACCTTGGACCATGTCCTGGCCAATGAGGTTGCTTCGGGCGCGCTTGCCGATGCCCAAGTGTGGAACATCAACGCCGACGAACCCGTCGCCTTTGAGTACTCCCGCCGCAACTACAACGCCGTGGATTTCTACGATGACTCCCCCTTCCGCGCCTCCGACCACGACCCCGTGAAGGTCGGTTTCACCCTGGGCGAGGATGAATCCACCGTTGCGCCGGGCGGCGACGACCAGGGCAACGATGACAACACCGATGGTCCAGGCTTCGGGTTCGGCTCCAGCTCACTTGGCACCGGCGCCATTATCGGCTTTGCCATCCTGGCCGGCCTTCTCGCCATCCCCGGCTTCATGGCGGCCACCGGCAACCTACAAAAGATCATCCCCGCTGGAATCTGGGGCATGCTCCCGCAGCAGGCGAAGGACTTCATTAACGGCCTGAATAAGTAATAATTAAATCCCAGTTCAAAGCCCTTTCTTTATGAAGGACAAGAACTGGGATTTTACTTTTGTAGGCTATCTCCTTGAAACAGATTCTTAGCCTAACGGCGAAGTAGCTCGGCAGCCTCAGGTGCTCCAGCCTTTGCCAGTGAATTAAGCACATCATTGATGGTTCTTGGCGGATTCTTAAGGGCCGCGGTTGCGTAGGTGATTGCTTGGTGCACCCGCGGGGCGTAGAGATCGATTTGATTACACAAAAACTCATCCGCTGATTGAGCTTCAATGTCGAACGGCATCAGGGCAGTCTTGGGAAAATCGCGCTTATTCTCAGTGACAATAACTTGTGCACCGCACCGAATCGCTGCAGCCAAGACATGCCGATCATCGCGGTCTGGCAGAGAAAGGGATTCAACCAAATCCTCATACCCGGTAACGAGGCAATCATCTACAGCCTGGCACATCAAAGTCCTAGTTCTAGCTAATTTTGTCGGATCAAGGTCCGGACGATTGCTTTTCAAGTTACGGAAGACTTCATCGAGTATCTTATCCGTCCAGCGGGCACGAAAATAGCCACTTCCCGCTAGCCGGACCAGGATATCGCGAAGCGTACTGGGATAAAGTACGTTCGCGTCATAGACCACCGTAAAACCACTCACTCGTACAAGCCCATCTCATCAGAAAGTACTGCGAGCTCATCTGCCGCAGCGCGCTGTTCAAGATCTCTATGACGCTTAAACTCCTGCACGCTGGAGGCATACAGGCGGCGGTGGGTGCCAACTTTATGCCCCTTCAGGATTCCTTCGTCCATGAGCTTGATGACATGCGGCCGAGAGACATTCAGGAGGTCTGCAGCCTGTTGCGTAGTCAGTTCCGCGTTCATGGGGATTACATTTACTGTCTGCCCAGCGGCCGTGTTTACAAGGATTTCACGAAGTAATTCAGCGACATCGCGTGATAACCGAATAGGTTCATCTGATCCTGGAGTTACTATATCGATTTCTCCGTGTTCGGGGCCACTAGCGAGCGTACGGTTAAGCTTTTGAAGGGCATCGCGCGCTGTGGCCTTGGCGCGGTCAATGCTTTTTTCTTGCGGGTTCGTCATAACCTACACATTAGCCCCTAAACGAAATAAACGAAAGGGGTAATTTGCTATACCTAGTTCTAGAGCTCGAAAACTCTATAGGCCCCGTGGATCTAACGCGGCAGGTAAATGCTGTAATCTGCGGGAGTAGCGCCCGCATCGAGGGCGCGGCGGGCTGCCTTGACAAAGTCCTTAATGACCTTGCGGTCATCCAGGTTGCGGGCGGAGATGGAAAGGCGCACGGTATTGCCGCGCTGGGCGGAGCGCTCTGCCGCGCGGATGATGTTCTTGCGCCACCACTTGGCAGAACCAAAGCCCTCACCAAAAGAAAGGTTGCGGGCTTGGTGGAATTTCCCGGTGGGTACCTCCAGGATGCCGCGGGTAGAAGCCGCCGCCTCAAAGGGGAATTTGGGCAGGACCTGCAATGTTCCAGGAGACATGCGCCAGCGCGGGGGCGCGAAGATGGTGGGTTCGAAACCAATTTGCGCCATCTGCCGGGTCGCACCGGCTAGGCGCAGCTTCGCCTCGTGAGAATTGAGGTTGGCAAACTCCGCGCGGCGGCCTTGGACTGCTTGGTCAAAGCCATTGAGGATAAGCGGACGGCCAGCGGCCGCCTGATCCTTGAGCCACTGTTGGGTGTCCTTGTCCTTGGCCAGGTGCCAATTGCCATCGATATGCGGGGCGATGAGCAGGGAGACGGGAATTTCCTCCCGGTCCAGAACCGACAGGAAGCTTGTAGCCTGCTTCCGAGTGTCCTCAAAAATACTGGAGATAGAAACCAGAAGGTGGCTAGTCATAGCTCAAATTATCGCACAGTACCGCCAGATCCGCGCGCTGGCCAGAACGCTGGCCAGGGTGCCGGCCAGCGCGCGACTTCGGTGTGCGGTTACTCCGTCAGGCCGGTGGCCTTATTGATGGTCCAGGCGTATTCGAAGGCGTTTTGGCGCCACTTATCGTAGCGGCCAGATACGCCACCGTGCCCGGCGGCCATTTCCGTCTTGAGCAGGAATTCGCCGCCGGTGGCCGTAGCGCGCAGCTGCGCAATCCACTTTGCCGGTTCCACGTACAGCACGCGGGTATCGTTCAGTGAGGTGATAGCCAAGATATCCGGATAGTCCTTGGCCTCGACATTCTCGTAGGGCGAGTAGGACTTCATGTAGTCGTAGTACTCAGGATCGTGGTACGGATCGCCCCACTCTTCCCACTCGGGAACGGTAAGGGGAAGCTCCGGCATGAGCATCGAGGTCAGCGGATCCACGAAGGGGACGACGGCTTGGATGGCGGTAAAGCGGTCAGGTGCCATATTCGCCACGGCGCCCATGAGCATGCCGCCGGCGGACCCGCCTTCAGCCACCATCTGGTCCGGGGTGGTCACGCGGCGCTCGATGAGGTCATCTGCCACAGCGATGAAATCGGTGAAGGTATTTTTCTTCTGCAGCATCTTGCCATCGTCGTACCACTTACGGCCCATCTCGCCGCCGCCGCGCACGTGGGCAACCGCATAAATCATGCCGCGGTCCATGAGCGATAGCCGGGTCGCGGAGAAGTACGGATCCATGCTGGCCTCGTAGGAGCCGTAGCCATACAACAGCGTCGGGTTGGGCTTGGTGCGGTCTAAGTCGGAACGGTGCACCACGGAGACTGGGATCTTGGTGCCATCGCTGGCAGTCGACCAGATGCGGTAGGCCACGTAATCATCCGGATCATAGCCACCGGGGACTTCTTGTTCCTTCAGTAGCGTGTACTCGCCGGTATCCACGCGGTAATCGAAAAGCTGCGCGGGCTGAATATAAGACACGTAGTTCACGCGCACTACCGGCGCATCCCATTCCGGGTTACCGGCCACGGCGACGGTAAAGAGTTCCTCGTTGAAATTGAGTTCTTCGAATTCTCCGAAGTCATCGCCAACGTGCATGATGGCGGCGCGGCCGATGCCACCGCGGCGGTAGCCCACCACCATGTGGTCACGGTAGGTATCCACGCCCTCGATGCGGGTGGTGTCATCGTGTGCTAGAAGCTCCGGCAGATCGCGCAGAGCGGGAAGTTCCGCATCCACTTTGGCATAGCCCACTGCGAAGTTCGGGCCGGTGGCGTTGTGGGTGACAATCCAGTAGTCCTCGCCGCCCACCACGGCATGGTCTACGTCGTAGTCCACACCGGTCTCGCGCTGCCACAGCGGGCGGAATTCGCCTTCGGGGTTCTCCGTATCCAATACCCAGGCTTCCGAGGTAATCTTCGACCCCACCCCGATGAAGAGGTACTTATCGGAGCGGGCACTGCCGATGCCCACGTTAAAGTGCTCATCTTCCTCGTGGAAGACGCGCACATCCGCGGACTGCTCGGTGCCTACCTTATGGCGCCACACCGCATCCGGGCGCCAGGCATCATCCACCGTAGAGTAGAAGATATAGCCATCGCCCGCCCAGGTAGCGCCGTAGAAAATTCCGGTGAGGTGATCTTCTAGAAGCTCTCCCGTTTCGAGGTCCTTAAGGGACAGCTCAAAGCGCTCGTCGCCGGCAAAGTCCACGGAATAGGCCAGGTAGCGGCCAGAATCTGAGATGGAGGCCGCACCAAGGGCGAAGAAATCCTTGCCCTCTGCCAAGGCATTGGCGTCCAAGATAATCTCTTCGCCCTCTGGGCTGCCTTCTTCTGGAATCACCGGCGCGGTCCAGGGATCGCTGCCTTCTTCTACCGGGATGCGGCAGGAATAGCCGTAGTTCTTCCCCTCTTCGGAGCGGCCGTAGTACCAGTACTTACCGCGGCGGGCTGGCACGGACATATCGGTTTGTTTAATGCGGGATTTAATCTCTTGGAAGATATTTTCCGTCATCGCATCCAAGTGCCCGGTATGCGCCTCGGTGTAATCATTTTCGGCGTTGAGGTAATCCAGGGTTTCCTGCGATTGCTTATCGCGCATCCACTCGTAATTATCCACGAATTCGCGGCCGTGAAATTCGCGTTTTACGGGGTGGACTGGGGCTACCGGTGCGGTCGTCTTTTCATCGCTCATGCCCTACTACTGTACGCGTCACCGCCGGTTCCCTAGCGGCGGGCAACAGCCGCAGGCAACCAGCTAACGCGGCGCAAGGAAGTCCGCGAAGCGCTCACCCGATAGCTTTTCGTAGGCCTCGATATAGCGCAGACGGGTGGCGGAAACGACGTCATCGGGAAGCGCGGGCGGGGTGGTCTCAGAGGACTTATCCCAGCCGGAGGCATCAGAAGTCAGCCAATCGCGCACGTACTGCTTATCAAAGGAGGGCTGTACCTCGCCTTCCACGTAAGAATCTGCGGGCCAGTAGCGGGAGGAATCGGGGGTGAGGACTTCATCGGCAAGCACGAGCGTGCCATCTGCATCGAGGCCGAACTCGAATTTGGTATCGGCCAAGATAATGCCCTTCTCTTCCGCCAGCTGGGCGGCCTTGGAATAAATGCGCAAGGTAGCCGCGCGCAGTTCCTCGGCGCGCTCGCGGCCGAGCTTGTCTGCCACGTGTTCGAAAGACACATTCTCATCGTGATCGCCCTGCTCAGCCTTCGTGGCTGGGGTGAAAATGGGCTCGGGCAAGCGGGAGGCCTCCACCAAGCCGGCGGGCAGCTCGATGCCGCACACGGTGCCGTCTGCCTGGTATTCCTTTAAGCCGGAGCCGGTGAGGAAACCGCGCGCCACGCACTCGAAGGGCAGCATGTCTAGCTTCTTGACCACCATGGCGCGACCCAAGCACTCTTCCGGAATGCGCTCATCATCGAGCGGTCCGGCGAGGTGGTTGGGAAAATCGATGGCATCAAAGAAGAACTTCGAGGTGGCCGTGAGAACCCGGCCCTTGTCCGGGATGGCCGGTTCCAAGGCAAAGTCGTAGGCGGAGATGCGGTCAGAGACCACCATCAGCAGGGTGGTGTCATCCACATCGTAAATATCGCGGACCTTGCCGGAGGCTACATGGGTATAAGAAGAAAGCTCAGGACGCATGGTCCTCATCATAACGCGCGGGTGTGCGCGGGCACGTAAGCCCGCGCGTGAGCTTAGAGAATCTCGCCCGGCGTATAGGCAGCGGCCTTGGGGTGCTCACCCACGAGGGCCTTGATGCGGTGCAGGACCTGAGAGACCTGGGATTCAGCGGCGCCGATGAAGGCGTGCTTATCCTCGAGGACCCTTTCGAGCTCGACCTCGTCCATGGGCAGGCGGTCATCTGCGGCAAGGCGCTGGACCAGGTCTTGGTTGCCACCGTTTTCGCGCATATTCAGCGCCACGGCCACGGCGTTTTCCTTGATGACCTCGTGGGCGGTCTCGCGGCCCACCCCGGCGCGCACCGCGGCCATGAGGATGCGGGTGGTGGCGAGGAAGGGCAGGTAGCGCTCCAGCTCGCGGTCAATCATGGCCGGGAAGGCACCGAATTCATCGAGCACGGTGAGGAAGGTTTCGAATTGGCCGTCGATGGCAAAGAAGGCATCGGGAAGCGCCACGCGTCGCACCACCGAGCAGGAGACATCGCCCTC
Organism: Corynebacterium sp. MSK310; assembly: GCF_030227355.1. Taxonomy (NCBI): domain Bacteria; kingdom Bacillati; phylum Actinomycetota; class Actinomycetes; order Mycobacteriales; family Corynebacteriaceae; genus Corynebacterium; species Corynebacterium sp. MSK310. The sequence goes on along the minus strand of NZ_JASPFZ010000006.1, from coordinate 74,660 downwards.
GTTCCACTGGCTGCCGGCGAGGTCTGCGGCCATGGTGAGGTAGCCGCGCAGGATGACCTGCAGGCCGGTCACGCGTTCGCAGGAGCGGGCGTTCATCTTGTGCGGCATGGCGGACGAGCCGACCTGGCCTTCCTTGAAGCCCTCGGTGACGGTCTCGTTGCCGGCCATCAGGCGGATGGTGGTGGCCAGCGATGCCGGGGCGGTTCCCAGGGAGACGAGGCAGGAGATGGCATCGAAATCCAGCGAGCGCGGGTACACCTGGCCCACGGAGTTGAAGATGCGGCGAAAGCCCAGGTAATCCGCAATATTGGTCTCTAGGGAGGCGAGCTTATCTTCGGAACCGCCCATGAGATCGAGCATGTCCTGCGAGGTACCCATGGGGCCCTTGATGCCGCGCAGCGGGTAGTGCGAAAGCAGGTCTTCCACGCGTTCGATGGCCAGCAGCATTTCATCGCCGGCGGTGGCAAAGCGCTTGCCCAGCGTGGTGGCCTGTGCGGCCACGTTGTGTGAGCGCCCAGCCATGACTAGGGATTGGTACTCGGCGGCGTGACGGCCGATGCGCGAGACCACGGCGATGGCCTTATCCCGGATAATTTCCAGCGAGGTGTGGATCTGCAACTGCTCCACGTTCTCGGTGAGATCGCGGCTGGTCATGCCCTTGTGGATGTGCTCGTAGCCGGCCAGCGCATTGAATTCTTCGATGCGGGCCTTCACATCGTGGCGGGTGACGCGCTCGCGCTCAGCAATGGATTCGAGGTTTACGTCCTCGATAACGGCCTCATACGCGCTAATGGCCTTGGCGGGGATGTCCACGCCCAGGTTCTTCTGGGCGTGCATCACGGCGATCCATAGCTTGCGCTCGAGGATGATTTTATGCTCCGCGCTCCAGATATTGGCAAGCTCTGCGGAAGCATAACGGGAGGACAGGACGTTGGGGATATTCTTCTTCTCAGCCACGTGGCTTATTATTCCATGCCTGCCCTCCCCCGTGGCTACTTGCTAGATAGAAATTTCCCCGGCTGCTGCGCGCTTGCCGATGTCCCTCCGGACAAACCCGCCCGCAAACTCAATGCCCTGGGCGGTGACGTAGGCATTCTCGCGCGCGGCGTCTAGCGTTTCGCCCTTGCCCAGCACGTTGAGCACGCGGCCACCATTGCTCTGGAATACTCCATTGGAGCGTTTCGTGCCGGCGTGCAGCACGCGCTCTGGATCCTCGAGGCCCTCGCCCGTGATGGCATCGCCCTTGCGGGGCGAGGCGGGGTATCCTTCGGCGGCCATGACCACGGTGATGGCATAGCCGTCTTCCCACTGCAGCGGCTCAAGTTCTGCCAGGGTGCCGGTGGCGGTGGCGTTGAGCGCTTGCGCCAGCGGGGACTTTAGGAGTGAGAGCACCGCTTGGGTTTCTGGGTCACCAAAGCGGCAGTTAAATTCCACCACTGCCGGGCCCTCGTCGCCCCAGGCCAGCCCGGCATAGAGCAGGCCGGAATACGGGGTGCCGCGGCGCACCATTTCCTTGGCAACCGGGGTGCATACCTCGTCCACGATGCGCTGCACGTCGTCCTTGCCAAGCCACGGCAGCGGTGTGTACGCGCCCATGCCGCCGGTATTGGGGCCCTCGTCATTGTCGTAGGCGCGCTTGTGATCCTGGGCGGGCAAAAGCGGCACGACGGTCTCGCCATCGACAAGGCAGAATAGCGATACCTCGGGCCCGTCCAGGAAAGATTCCAGCAGCACGGGGTTGCCGGCGCCTAAGACCGCATCCACGTGGGCGCGGGCAGCGGCGCGCTCGCCGGTGACCACGACGCCCTTGCCGCCTGCCAGGCCATCGTCCTTGACCACAAACTGAGGACCAAAATTATCCAGCGCGGCTTCAATATCGGCCTCGCTAGCACCTGGTCGCACCTGCTGCGCGCGGGCGGTCTTCACCCCAGCTGCCTCCATGACTTCCTTGGCAAAGGCCTTGGAGCCTTCAATCTGGGCGGCGTCCTTATTCGGCCCGAAGACGGCGATGCCTTCTGCGCGCAGCGCATCCGCCACGCCGGCGACCAGCGGCACCTCAGGGCCGATGACCACGAGCTCGGCGGCGATCTCACGGGCCAGTTCCACCATGCGTTCTGGATCATCTACCTGGGAGTATTCCGGGTGCAGGGTAGCCAGCGGTTCCATGGCCGCGCTGCCGGGCGCGACGTGGATCTCCGCAGCCTGTGGATCAGCGTGCAGTCCTTTTACGAGGGCGTGTTCACGGCCGCCCGAACCAATTACGAGAATGCGCATGCCCACCATCATAGCTGGGGGTAGCCTGGCAGCTATGGCTTCTGTATTTAGCAAAATCATCACTGGTGACCTACCCGCCCGCTTTGTCTACCGCGATAAGAGCTGCGTGGCATTTTTATCCATCGAGCCGCTGCGCTACGGCCACACTTTGGTCGTTCCCGTCGAGGAAGTAGATAAGTGGACCGACCTGGATCCCCAGACCTGGACGCACCTGAACGAGGTGGCCCTAGAAATCGGTGAGGCCATCAAGAACGCGTACGATACCCCGCGCACCGGCTACGTCATCGCCGGCTTCGATGTGCCGCACACCCACATCCACCTCTTCCCCACCGAGAAGATGGAAGAGTACGACTTTGCCAAGGCCTATGCCGCCGAGGACACCGATGATGCCGCCATGGATGAGGCGGCGGCGCGCATCCGCCAGCACCTAGGCACCAACGAGGACGGCTACCGCGAGGATTAATCCTCCGGTTCCTCCAGCGCGGGCAGGCGCACCGTAAAGGTGGTGCCGTGGCCGAGCGTGGAATCCACGCTGATGCTGCCGCCGTGCTGTTCCACCAAGGAATGCACGATGGCAAGTCCCAAGCCGGATCCGCCGGTATCGCGCGTGCGCGAGGAATCCGCGCGGTAGAAGCGCTCGAAGATGTGGGCGGCGTCCTCAGAGGACATTCCCTTGCCGTCATCGATGACATCCACGAGGATGTCCTTGTTGTCGCGGCGCAACTGCAGGGTGACCGTGGCATCCTCGCCGCCGTGGCGCAGGCCATTGGAAATCAGGTTGAGTAGCACCTGGTGGAGGCGGTCTGCATCGCCATTGACCACGGGGATGGACTGCGCCTTATTGACCACCTTGACCTCGCGCTCGGGGAAGGCTGCGCGCGCAGACGAACCCACCGAGAGGGACAGCTCCAAAAGGTCCACCGGCCGCAGATCCAGGCGCGTTCCTTCCGCGCGGGTCAGCGCCAGCAGGTCCTCTACCAGCAGCGACATACGCTTGGATTCCTTATCGATCTTGGAAAAGACAAGATCCACATCGTTTGTCGCCCCAGAGCGGTAGAGCTCCGTGTAGCCGCGCAGGCTGGTCAGCGGGGTGCGCAGCTCGTGGGAGGCATCGCCGACAAAGCGGCGCATCTGTTCCTCTTTTTCCTGCGCGGTAACCACCGAGCGCTGCAGGTGGCCCAGCATAATGTTAAGCGCGGCAGCCAATTGGCCGACCTCCGTGTGCAGCGGCCACTCGGGCACGCGCTTATCCAGGTCACCGGCCGCGATTTCCGATGCCGTCGATTCCACCACCCGCAGCGGCCGTAACGCCCTGCGGATGAACCAGAAGCCGACGCCGGCCATGGCCGCCAAGGCGATCGCCGCAATGGATACCTGCACCATCGCTAGGCCGTGCAGGATCTCCTTTTCATGGGTCATGTCCTTGGCAATGACGGTGATAATGCCATTTGAATCCGCAAAGGCCAGCGCGCGCCACTTGGTGTTATTTTCAATCGAGCCCACCGTCGTGGGGAACCCGCCCAAGGGAACGCCCTCTACATCCGGGGTCGTAGACGTGGGCCCCGAATAGCGAATCGTGCCATCCGGAAGGTAATTGAGTACCACGTATTCCGTGGGCGGGCGCTTGGTGTGATCACCTAGGAAGAAGTCATTGCCCACATCGCGGGCCCAGGAAGACGACGCAGAGCGCAGTTCGCTGTCGACGTTGTTATAGAGCACGTTGCGCATGATCGAGTTCACGGCAAAGGACGAACCCGTCAACCCGAGGCCGGAGATAACCACGAGGAGAACCACCAGCCAGGTGCGCAGGGGCATCGCCTGCGGAATCTGCTTGATGTAGTCGCGCTTGGAGCGCTTCTTTTTCTTTCCCTGCTCCTGCTGCGGTAGCTGGTCCAGCTGCTCATGCCACTTCTTGGGCGGCTGCTGCGACTGCGCGGGCCTGCCCGAAGCGGGGTTCTCCTGTGAATCTGCCATTACGAAACGTCAGTTTAGGACCGCGGGGTGCGCAGCACATAGCCAACACCGCGCACGGTGTGAATAAGCTGCGTATCGCCGGTATCGATCTTGCGGCGCAGGTAAGAAATATAGGATTCCACGACGTTTCCATCGCCGCCGAAGTCGTAGTGCCAGACGTTATCCAGGATCTTGGACTTAGAGAGCACCACTTCCTTGTTTTGCATGAGGTAGCGCAGGAGGTTGAACTCCGTGGGAGACAGTTCGATGAGCTCACCGCCCTTGGTTACCTCGTGGGTATCGTCATTCAAGGTCAGATCGGCATAGCTCATGGTGGCGTCATTAGAAGACTCCTCGGCGGCACCGCCGCGGCGCATGATCACGCGCAGGCGGGTAATGACCTCTTCGAGGCTAAAGGGCTTGGTGACGTAATCGTCTGCACCGATGGTCAGGCCGTGGATGCGCTGATCCACGCCGTCCTTGGCGGTCAGGTACAGCACTGGGCCGTCTAGGCCTTCCTGGCGCAGCTTGCCCAAGAGCTCGAAGCCGTCCATGCCCGGCATCATGACGTCCAAAATATAGGCATCCGGGTTTACCTCGCGCGCCACGCGCAGCGCCTCGTTACCTGAGTTAGCGCTGTAGACCTCAAAATTTTGGAACTTCAACGATACCGTCAGTAGTTCCACGATATTCGGCTCGTCATCAACGACGAGGACTTTGGCAAGTTTATTGTCTTCCATGCGTCCTGTAGCTCCTATTACTTCCTGTTATCTGCACACCTGCGTGCGTGCAAGCTTCAGTAAGACATCATGGCAAACCCAGTTTCTAGCCTACTGATAAGTTTCTGGATGAAACCTGTGAAAGCAAAAAGCCACGCTCCCCCTCCCCACCCGGAACGAGATCCGGGGTAGGAAAAGAAAGCGTGGCTAGCAAGCCATAAGTAAGTTACGGCTTAAAAGTCCTGCGGGCGCGGGATATTGCGCAGGTTGGACTTGGCCATGGACAGCATGGAGCCCACGCCGCCGCCGAAGACGGTGCGGGTAGCTGCCTTGGAGAAGCCCAGGAGCTGATCGAAGGTCAGCGTCGGTGGCAGGGAAAGGGCGTTGGGGTCAGTGACGACATCGATAAGCGCAGGGCCGTTATAAGCCAAGGCCTTCTTGATCTGCTTAGGAGCCTGCTTCGGATCCTCGATGCGGAAGGTCTTGATGCCAGCGGCTTCTGCGATCTTGGAAAAGTCCACGGACTCGTGGTCGGTCTCGTGCTCCGGGATGCCGCCCACCAGCATCTCCAGCTTGACCATGCCCAGCGAGGAGTTATTGAACACGAACATCTTGACCGGCAGCTGGTGCAGCTTAACCGTCAGCAGCTCGCCCATGAGCATGGACAATCCGCCGTCGCCAGAGAAGGTGATGACCTGGCGGCCCGGGTTGGCCTGCTGCGCGCCGATGGCCTGCGGCAGGGCGTTTGCCATGGTGCCGTGGCGGAAGGAGCCGATCTGCTCGCGCTTGCCATTCGGGGTGATGTAGCGCGCGCCCCAGACGTTGCACATGCCGGTATCGACGGTGAAGATGGCGTCATCGTCGGCTTCTTGGTCAATGAGGTCCGCGATGTACTCAGGGTGGATCGGGGTGTGCTTTTCCACGTTGGAGGTATATGCCTCGACGACGTGCTCCAGCTTGTCGTAGTGCTTCTTGAGCATCTTGTCCAAGAAGGAGCGGTCCTTCTTCTCCTCCACGTGCGGCAAGATGTTGTCGATGGTGGCGGCAACGTCACCGGTCACGGGGTAGGAGATCTTGGTGCGGCGGCCGATGTGGGAACCGTTGATATCCACCTGCGCCACGTTGCCCTTAGGCAAGAAGTCGTTATATGGGAAGTCCGTGCCAAGGAGGATCAGCAGGTCCGCCTCGTGGGTGGCCTCGTGCGCGGCGCCGTAACCCAGTAGGCCGGACATGCCCACGTCAAACGGGTTATCGTACTGGATGTACATCTTGCCGCCGAGCGCGTGGCCAATGGGTGCCTTAACCTTTTCCGCCAGCTGCAGCACCTGCTCACGGGCATTTTTCGCACCGGCGCCCACGAAGAAAGCGACGGACTCGGCCTCATTGATGGCCTGGGTCAGCGCTGCGGCCTCAGCCGGGTCCGGGTAGACCACGGGGCGGCCGGTGGAGATCTTGGATTCTACGAAGGTGTCATCATCAACCTCTTCAGTAGAAACGTCACCGGGGATAACCAGCACGGATACGCCATTGCCGGCCATGGTGGACTGGATGGCGTGGTGGAGTACTACCCCGCCCTGGTCACCGGACATGACCATTTCGCAGTAGCCAGAGCACTCCTGGAAGATCCGCTCCGGGTGGGTTTCCTGGAAGAAGTGGGAGCCAATCTGGCGGGAAGGAATGTGCGATGCCAGGGCCAACACCTTGGCACCATTGCGGTTGGCATCATAAAGGCCCTGGATGAGGTGGGTATTGCCCGGGCCGCAGGAGGCCGCACACACTGCCAGCTTGCCGGTGGTCAGCGAGTCCGCCTCGGCGGCAAAGGCTGCGGCTTCCTCATTGCGCACGTGGATCCACTCGATAGAGGAGCGGCGCACCGCGTCCACGATCGGGTTGAGGGAGTCTCCCACGAGGCCATAAATGTGCTCGACACCCTGCTTTTCTAGCGTTTCAACGAGTTGTTCTGCGTAATTACGTGCCATTAAACATCATCCTTAACTCTTTAACTGTTCTAGTACCACTGTGCTACTAAACGTGCAGGAAAGTCCAGCAATTCCTGCATACTCACACCACCGGCCTATCTGTGAGGAAGGCAATACTAACCTGAAATATCACAGGCTTATTCGCTACGGTTTCTAGCGATGAGCATCGAGACACCTGATACAGCGACACAGCCCCCGCACCAGGCGGCCGCGACATCCTCCTCCACCCCAGCGCAGCGGTGGTCCTTCTTTGCCGTGGTGTCCCTGGGGCTGCTCATGGTGGGCTTGGATAATTCCATCCTATATACGGCACTGCCCCAACTAACGCAGCAGCTGCACGCCACAGATATGCAGCAATTGTGGATCATCAACGCCTATACGCTGGTCCTATCGGGTTTGCTCCTTGGCACCGGCACATTGGGCGACCGCATTGGCCACCGTCTGATGTTCCTCATTGGCTTAGCCACCTTCGGCACCGCCTCGCTCATGGCGGCTTATTCACCCAATGCCTGGCTGCTCATTTCCGGCCGGGCCTTATTGGGCTTAGGCGCTGCCATCATGCTGCCTTCCACCCTGGCGCTTATCCGCCTGACCTTCCCCAACGAAGTAGAGCGCAATAAAGCCATCGGCATCTGGAGTTCCGTCGCCGTCGTGGGCGCTGCCGCCGGGCCCACCGTGGGTGGATTCCTCTTAGAGCATTTTTGGTGGGGCTCGGTCTTTTTGATCAACGTGCCCATCGTGACCCTCGCCATTGTTCTTACCTTCCTCCTTGGCCCGCCCAACCTGCCGAATCCGCATAAGCACTGGGATTTCCCGTCCTCGTTCTATGCGCTTATTACCCTGTCCAGCCTGGTCCTGGCCATTAAAACTGCGGCGGCCACCAAAATCAATGTCATGCTGCTGGTCTGCTCCATTGCCGCTTTCTTGCTCGGCGCCGCAGCCTTTGCACACCGGCAAAGCCGACTTAGTGATCCGCTTTTAACCTTTGACATCTTCCACTCACCCACCTTTACCGGCGGCGTGCTCACCGCCGGCGGCGCCATGTTTGGCCTTACGGGCCTTGAGCTTTTAACCACCCAAAAGCTGCAGCTTGTCGATGCCCTCTCACCCCTCGACGCCGGCCTTTTCATCTCCGCCATGGCGCTTGCGGCCATCCCCACCGCCATTGCGGGCGGCAGCGTCTTGCACCGCGTGGGCTTTTTGCCCATCATCAGCGGCGGTTTCCTCAGCATGTCCGTTGGCATGCTGAGCATCATCTGGGCCGACCGCGCCGATAACCTCGCGGTATTTATTACCGGCCTCATCCTCACCGGCTTGGGCGCCGGCTCGTCGATGTCCGTTTCTTCTACCGCCATCATTAATGCCGCCCCCTCCCACCGGGCGGGCATGGCCTCTGGTGTGGAAGCCGTGTCCTACGAGTTCGGCACGCTGCTCTCCATCGCCATTACCGGCTCCCTCATGCCGCTACTGATGACGCACAAGCTTCCCGATGCCCTCGCCCCACAAGGCACCGACGCACTCTCATCGCCGGCTACGCATGACGCTGCCGCATCCGCCTACGATTCGGCGTATTTCCTCACCGTCGGCGGGCTCGCCTGCCTGGCCCTCATCTTCGCCGCACTGACCGCCTGGTGCTTCCGCGATAACCCGAAGTCTGGGGCGCTTACTGCGCAAAGTAGCGGATAAATAGCCACCTAGCTAAATTGTAAACTTTTACCCCCTAACTGTTTATGCAGCTAGGGGGTAGTTTTTTGAGCTGGAGACGAGACTTGAACTCGCAACCTACGCATTACAAGTGCGTTGCGCTACCAATTGCGCCACTCCAGCACCGCAGATTTTCTTCCGCTCGTTGCATGGTACCCGAGGACCTCGCCCAAGTGGAAAGCCGGTCCCCCTTGTATGCATTTGCGCCCCACAAGGGTTAGAGTTCAGGCTGAAATTATTACTAGTGTCCCACCGCTTTTTCGAGGGTTATTTTCGTGTCACTACTGTCCGCTATGCGGGAGCGCCTGCGCGTATCCGCAGGCCAAGTCGCCATCATTGACGCGGCCAAAGCCGCACCCCCACCATCGCCACTCGCCCCGGTCGATCTGACCGATTCCGCCCAAGTTACGGGCGTGATGGAGATTGCCGCGCGCATCGGCGAGCTGCTCATTAGCGCTGGTTCCGCCAACTCGGATGCCCGCGCGCAGGTGCACCTGGCGGCGTCGTCGTACGGCCTGCACTACTGCCACGTGGATATTTTGATGAATACCATCACCATCCACACCGCGATTGGCACGGGCGATAAGCGCCAGAACCTCCACGTCTTTCGCGTGGTGCCGGATGTGGGCGTGAACTTTTCCAAGCTTTCGGAAGTAGACCGCCTCATCCGCGATATCCACTCCGGTAGGGTGCCGCCCGCGATGGCGGAAAAGCGCCTGGATGACATCGACCGCATGCCAGCGCCGTATAAGCCGTCCACGGTGATGCTCGGCTGGGGCGGCATGGGTGGCCTGATTTCCATGATGCTTGGCGGCGATCTCCTCGTCGGCCTCATTGCCTTCGTGGTTTCCGCGTTGATTATGGGGCTTAATGACTGGTTGGCCAATTACCGCCTGCCACCCTTTTATCAAAACGTCGTCGGCGGCTTCTTGGCAGTCTTTCCAGCCGCGATTTTGTATAACGTTGCCGCCGCCTTTGGCATTAATATGTCCCCGGCGCAGATCATTGCCTCCGGGATCATCGTGCTGGTGGCAGGGCTGACGCTGGTGCAGTCGCTTGTCGATGGCATCACCCGCTCCCCCGTGACCTCTTCCGCGCGTTTTTTCTCCGCGCTGTTATCCACGGGCGCGATCATCGCCGGCGTGGGTGTGGGCATCCAGCTGGCCTCCGCCATGGGCTTTGACCTGCCGCCGATGGGCACGTTGGCGCCGCCGGTCTATCACAAGATTCCGCTTTTGGTGCTGCTCGGCGGCACGGGTTCGGCCGCATTCGCGCTGGCCTGCGGGGCTAATTGGATAGAAATTACCCTTTCAGGCCTCACCGCAGCCGCCGGTATGGTCTTCTACTACTTCGTGGTCGTGCCCTTCGGCGTCGGCCCGGTGATTGCCTCCGGTATATCCGCCATCGTGGTGGGCCTGGCCGGCGGTTTGATGTCGCGCCGGTGGGGCATCCCGCCGCTCATTACGATGATCGTGGGCTATACGCCCATGCTGCCGGGCCTCATGCTGTATCGCGGCATGTACGCCTCCATCAATGAGCAGATGATTACCGGCTTTACCAACCTGGCCACCGCGCTGGCCATCTCCGGCGCGCTGGCAGCCGGCGTCGTCTTTGGTGAGCGCGTCGCGCGCCGCCTGCGCCGCCCGAAGTACTTCCGCCCGTACTCCGCCTTCAAGCGCATCGGCCGGTTCTCCTTCCACAAGGCAACGAACCTGGCGCGCAAGGCCCCGCGCATTCCGCGCGTGCCGATGTCCCCCTTCGCCCCGCGCGTTAACCGCCCCGAATTGCCGCCCACGCTGGGGCCAAAGCCACCGCAACAGGCACAGCCCCAGCAGCACGCGCCAGGAACCACTCCAGCGGAGGAGTTGTGGCCGGCGGGCTCCCAATGGCCGGCCCAGCCGCAGGATACCGAGCGCACCACCTACACGGTGCCCGGCCAGAAATCGCCCGCGCCGAAAGAATCCGGATCCGCCAAGCCCGGCGGGGAGGAACCCGAAGAGCCCTAAACGCCGCCGGTAGCGTACAATATTTAGCCTGATAGCTTTCCCAACATTCAGGAGGACTCGCCGTGCCACCCAAGGTCCAAGACACGCACCCACAGGCAGAACAAGATATTGCCCTGGCAGAGGAAACTGCCCGCGCCGCCCGCCGCGTGGTGGCCACCTACTCCCAAGACTTCTTGGACGGCGTGACCTTGATGTCCATGCTGGGTGTCGAGCCCAAGGGCCTGGTGCACAAGAAGGTATTGGCTGAACAGGCCGATGCCGCGCCGAAGAAATCCACGAAGAAGTCCACCAAGAAGTCGACCTCCAAGGCATCGAAGAAGTCCACTAAGAAGTCGACCAAGAAGACCACCAAGGCGGCCAAAAAGTCCACTAAGAAGTCGACGAAGAAAGCAACAAAGAAGTCGACCAAGAAGTCTTAAGCTAGTCTTGGACTATGAGTGAGCGCGGCAATGACTTCGTAGTAGTGGCAAACCGCCTGCCGGTAGATTTAACCACCGCGTCCGATGGCAGTCAGACGTGGACGGCCTCGCCTGGCGGTCTGGTCACCGCGCTCTCGCCGGTGCTGGAAGCGCACCAGGGCTGCTGGGTGGGGTGGCCCGGCGTCGCCGATGCCGCGCCGGAGCCCTTCCGCACCGAGGCTGGGGTGCTCTTGCACCCGGTCAGGCTTACTGAGGCCGATTTTGAGGCCTTCTACGAGGGCTTTTCCAATGCCACGCTGTGGCCGCTCTACCACGATCTCATCGTCACCCCAACCTATGACCGCGACTGGTGGGATGCCTACCGCGAGGTCAACCTCCGCTTCGCGGACGAGGTAGCCCACGTGGCCGCAGAAGGCGCGACGGTCTGGGTGCAGGACTATCAGCTGCAATTATTGCCGGGCATCCTGCGGCAAATGCGCGCCGATCTCACCATCGGGTTCTTCCTGCACATCCCGTTCCCCTCCCCCGATCTTTTCCGGCAGCTGCCCTGGCGCGAGGAAACGGTGCGCGGCATCCTGGGAGCAGACCTGGTCGGCTTTCACTTGGAGGCCAATGCCCGCAATTTCTTGGAATTAGCCCGCCGCCAGGGCCTCGAGGTGCGCGGGGAGGCCACCACCCGCGATGTCACCGCCCATATCCGCCTCCCCGGCGGCCGCACCGTAGGCGTGGGCGCGTTCCCCATTTCCATCGCCGCGCAGGATTTCGGCCAATTTAGCGACGAGGATAAACGCCACGTGGCTCAATTGCGCAAGGATTTGGGCAGCCCCAAGCGCATCATTTTGGGCGTGGATCGCCTCGATTACACCAAGGGCATCTTACAGCGCCTGACCGCCTTCGAGGAGCTCTTGGAAACCGGCGCCCTGGACCCGGAAGAGGTCACCTTGGTGCAGCTGGCCACACCCTCGCGCGAGCGCCTCGACCACTACAAGGCCACCCGCTCCCAGGTCGAGGAGGCCGTCGGCCGCATCAATGGCCGCTTTTCCCGCATGGGCCACCCCGTGGTGCACTACCAGCACCGCGGCGTGCCCAAGGACGTGCTGCGCTGCTACTACCGCATGGCCGATATCATGCTGGTCACACCCTTTAAGGATGGCATGAACCTCGTGGCCAAGGAGTTCGTGGCCTGTCACGATGACGGTTCCGGCGCCCTGGTGCTCTCGGAATTCGCCGGCGCCGCCGCGGAGCTCGATGAGGCCTACCTGTGCAATCCCTTCGACATCGAGTCCGTCAAACGCGCCCTGCTCAACGCCGTGCGCGCGCTTTCCGATGCCCCCTCCACCATGACCCAGCGCATGCTCACCATGCACAAACAGGTCACCACGCACGATGTGCGGCTGTGGTCGCAGTCCTTTTTGGGCTGCCTGCGCGCCGTTCGGACCGAAACCGCCTCGCAAGCTCCTGACTCACACGGAAAGGACTCCTAATGCCTCCGTCCCTCCCCCGCGTACGCACGGCCGGAGCGGCCGGTGCGGGTACACCCGCTGTGCACAAAGGCATCGGCAAGCATGCCGCCGCCGTGGCCGCGCTGGGTGCCGTCACGCTGCTTGCTGCCTGCGGTTCCGAGGACGATGCCCCGCAGCCCGCGGGCGATGACCGGATTGTGGACAAACACTGGCAGGTCGTCTCCATCAATACCGCGCCGGATGCAGCATCCACCATCCCGGAGTCGATTCCTCACGCGCCGGAATTTAGCTTCGGCGAATCCACCATGGTGGGCACCACCGGCTGCACTCGGCTTGCGGCCCGGCTGACCTACACCGCCGATGACGAGCGTGAGAATATCCGCGATGGCAACAAGCTGCACTTCGATGAGGTCAAATACGACGACACCGATGAGGACTGCGAAGGCAGTTCCGTGTGGGCCGATAACCTGCTGCGCAACCTCATTACCTCGGATAATGATTTTATCTACACCGTAAATAGCAATAACCAGCTCATCCTGGAGCTCGATACCGATGAGGTAGATTCACCCTCCATCAAGCTGGTCTCCCGCGCGTAGCATGGGATACCATGACGCTTTCTACCACCATTAAAGCCTTGGCCGCGGCAGAAGAGCTCGCCGTGGTTTCTGATTTTGACGGCACGCTATCCCCGTTTGCCACAGCCATTTATGACGTGGAAATCAACGCCGATGCGGCCCGCGCCCTCAACAAATTAGCCCACCTGCCGCGTACCACGGCCGCGGTGTTGTCTGGGCGCCACCTCGAGGGCCTGCAGCGCGTGTGCCCCCTGCGCGAGCCCGTCCTCTTCGGCGGGTCCCACGGCGCCGAGTCCTCCTGGCAGCAGACCAAACTCACCGCCGCTATGCGCGAGCACCTTGCGCGCAAGGAGGAAGAAATCCGCGGCATCATAGACCGCTTCCCCGGCGCAGAGCTCGAGGTCAAGCCCTTCCAGCGCGTGCTGCACCTGCGCTCGCTCGAGCTTGAGAATCCGGAGCAGGCTGCGGCCGCCTATGCGGCAGGCTTGGCGCTAGATACCGCTGGTTTCCCGCGCACCGCCGGCAAGTCCGTCATTGAGTTTTCTGCCACCACCGCCACCAAGGGCACGTGGCTTGAAACCCTCCGCGAGCGCACCGGCGCCACCGCCATGGTCTTTCTTGGCGATGACGTCACCGATGAGGACGGATTCCGCGCCCTCCACCAGCCGCCGGACGTGGGCGTCAAGGTGGGCGAGGGCGATTCCATCGCCGCAGTGCAGCTTGCCGATGTCGACGCCGTCGCCCACTTCCTCTCCGAGCTCGCTACCGCCCGCGCGGCCGCGGTGCAGTAACCGATTTCCCCGGCGCGAATCGCGTCTGCAGGACCCGCCGCGGCACTTCCTCCGCCTCTTCAGCGCCTTGTGTCCCCGCACCAGCCTTCGCGCTGCCTGCACCTGCAGAATCACTTGTCGCGCCAGCGATGAGCTTTTCCAACATATGGCCGGCCGCGGCGCCCTTGGCCTTATTGGGCTGGATGACTGTGGCCAGGTCGAGGCGCTGCGCCGCATCGATGCCGTCAAAGCCGGTCACGGATAAATCCTTTGGCACGCTGAGCCCCCGCTCGCGGGCATAGGCCAGCACGCCGAGCGCCATGGAGTCGGTCGTGCACAGCACGGCCGTAAGCTCCGGGTGCGCCTCGAGCAGGAGCTCGGCGGCGGCGCGGGTGGTATGGGCATCGTTAATGTGCTGAGTGACCACGGGCACGGATTCGGGCGCGATACCCGCCTCGGCGAATACGTCGAGCGCGCCCATCACCCGCGAGCGCTGCACGTGCATCTCCGCATCCTGGACTTCCTGCCAGGAAATCGGGCCGTCGTGGCGCTGCAGGCGCAGGCGGATGGCGAGGATGCCGATGTGGCGGTGCCCGGCATCGATAAGCGCACGCGCCGCTGGGGCAATTGCCGCGCGATCATCAATGCCCACGAACGGCAGCTCCGCATCGGTGGGCTGATCGCAGACCACCAGCGGCAGTCCCCGGCCCCGCGCGGCCGCGAGGTAGGCATCGCCCGCGGCGACCGAATAGACCACGAAGCCATCGACCGCGGCCGAACCCACCAGGCTGGTCGCCTCCGCCTCGCCTTCTGGGCCGGCGGGAATCAGCGTCAGCGTGGTTTGCGCGCCTGCCGATGCCTCCGCCATACCCGCCAAGAAATCCACCGACGCCATGTCCTCGAAGGCGTAGGACAGATGCTCGGTTAGCAGCACGCCTACCGACCCGGCGCGGCGGGTGCGCAGGCTGCGGGCCGTGGGATCGGGGCCCGGGTAACCGCGTGCCTTGGCCGCGGCCAAAATGCGCTCCCTTGTCGCCGGGGAGAGCTGGTCAGGGCGGCTATAGGCGTTGGATACGGTTGTGCGCGAAACCCCCAGCTCCGCGGCGAGGGAGGCCAGTGTCTTCCGGGTGGGGCTGCGTTTAACCATGCCTGTTACCTTACCCTGCGCCCCGCCGCTAGATTTTCAATGCATATTCAATTGACAATGATTGCCAGCAAACGCACACTGGAGGGTATGCACACGTCACTACGCGCAACAACAGCCCTACTCGCAGCAAGTGGCCTCCTTTTCACCGCCGCGTGCTCCGCAGATTCTGGATCTGGCTCCGGATCCGACTCCGGCGAAAAGAAGCTTTCCATCGTCGCCTCCACATCCATCTGGGCCGATGTTGCCCAGGCGGTGGCCGATACCGCCTCCGGCATCGACATCGAGGTAAAACCCATCGTGGAAGGCAATGACACCGACCCCCACCACTTCGAGCCCACCGCGGCCGATGTAGCCAAGGCCAATGACGCCGATATGCTCGTGGTCAACGGCGGCGGCTACGATGCCTGGATTTACCAGGCCGTCGCCGATCAGGACAACATCATCTCCGCCCTGCCCCTGACGGACCACGGCAAGCTGGACGAGGACCCCGATGTCATGACCATCGATGCCGCGAAGGCCACCGCCAAGAATGACCCGGACAAGGTCACCAATATCGAGGGCAACGAGCACATCTGGTACGACCCCGCCGCCCTGGAGGAGGTAGCAGGCTCCATCGCGGACCAAATCAACGAGGAATACTCCGACGCCGGCGCCACCACCGAGAAGATCGACTCCCACGTGGATCAGCTGCGCGATAAGCTCAAGGAGCTTCCAGATGGCCTGAATTACGCGCAGACCGAGCCCATCGCCGATTACCTGATGAAGTACTCCGACACCAAGGACGTCACCCCCGAGGGCTTCCGCAAGGCCACCATCTCCGAGGGCGAGCCCGCTACTGCCGATGTCGCCGCCTTCATCAAGGCCATTGACGATGGCGAGGTCGATCTCCTCATCTTCAACCCCCAGACCGAAACCGATACCGCCAACCGCATCAAGTCCGCCGCAGAGGACAATGACGTCGATATCGTAGAAATCGGCGAAACTCCGCCGGACGGTAAGAAGTTCTGGGAATACTACGACGAAGTCACGAGCAAGCTGGGGAAGCACTAGTGCTCGTTGAATTCCATGAGGCCGCAGTAGACCCGCTGTGGTCACAGCTTAACCTCGCCGTGGACCGCGGCGAGTTTATCGCCGTTTTAGGCCCCAATGGCGTGGGCAAGTCCACCCTGCTGGGCACCATCCTCGGCACCCGCACGCTGACCAGCGGCCGCGTCGACGTCAACTGCCGGGTCGGGTTCATCCCCCAGCAGCGCATGTTCCCCGCTGACCTTCCCCTGCGCGCCCGCGACTTGGTCTCGCTCTCCGTGGCGCACGGGGTGTTCCGGCACCGGCACACACCCCGTGGACGGGTGGACGAACTGTTGGAAGAGGTGGGCGCCACGGGGCTGCGGGACCGGCGCGTCGGCCAGCTTTCCGGCGGCCAGCAACAGCTCATCCGCCAGGCCCAGGCCCTGGCTAATGACCCGGACCTCATTCTTGCCGATGAGCCCCTCCTCTCCCTCGACCCCGCCCGGCAAAACGCCACGGTTAACAAACTGGACTCGCTGCGCCGCGAGCGCGGGACCTCCATTATCTTTGTCACCCACGGCATTAACCCCGTGCTCGGGGTGACGGATAAGGTCCTCTACATCGCGCCCAATGGTCACACCTTCGGCCCGGTGGATGAGGTCATGCGCTCCGAGGTGCTTTCGGAGCTGTACGGTTCCAAGGTCAATGTCTTAAACGTCGACGGGAGGCTCATCGTTGTCTAGCTTCTGGGAAGATACCCAATACCTACTCAGCGTGGACTTCGTGCAGTCCTCGCTCATAGCCTCTGCGTTGCTGGGCATCCTGTCTGGCGTGATGACCTCGCTCATCGTGCTGCGCCAGATGTCCTTTTCCGTCCACGCCACCTCTGAGCTCGCACTCATGGGCGCCTCCGCGGCGCTGCTTTTCGGCCTCAACCTGGGCTTCGGTGCGGTTGCCGGCGCCATCGTCGCCGCCATCATCCTGGCCATGCTGGGCTTTAAGGGCCAGCAAGATAGCGCCATCGGCGTGGTCATGAGCTTTGGCCTGGGCCTCTCGGTGCTGTTCTTGCACCTCTACCCCGGCAATTCCAATACGGCGATGACGCTTCTGACCGGCCAAATCGTCGGCGTATCCTCCGCCTCGGTATGGCTGCTGGCCGCCACCACGGTCATCATCGTCGCCGCCGTCGGCTTCCTCTGGCGGCCCATGCTCTTTGCCTCCGCCGATCCTGATATGGCCCGCGCCGCCGGCGTGCCCACCCGCGCCATCTCCGTCGCCTTCGCCGTCCTCGTCGGCCTCGCCGCAGCGCAGTCGGTGCAAATCGTCGGCTCGCTGCTCGTCATGGCGCTGCTTATCACCCCCGGCGCGGCGGCGGTACAGATCACCTCCTCGCCCCTGCGCGCGGTGCTGTGGTCCACCATCTTCGCCGAGGTCTCCGCCGTGGGCGGTTTCATCCTTTCGCTGGCGCCAGGACTACCGGTCTCCGTCTTCGTGACCACCATTTCCTTTGTGATCTACCTGGTGTGCCGGTTCATCGGCTGGCGGCAGGGCAAGCGCGCCATCCGCGATGAGGTAGCGGCCAAGCATTTCCACGCCGATAACCGCAGCGCCGCAGAGGCCCACCACGCCGACTAAACTCGGCGGGCATGCATATTCATCGCCGCACCGCGGATGTGGCTGGCCACACCCGCCGCTTCATCGTCATCGAGCCCGAGCACCTCGAGCCCCAGCCGGACTTACTGCTGTTTTTCCACGGCTCCCACCAGTCCGCCAACGTCATTCGCCGCTTTACCAACGGCACGGTGGACGCGCTTGCCGATGCCACCAATACCCTCGTCGTCTACCCCGACGGCATCGACCACCACTTCAACGACACCCGCGCCGATCTGCCGGTCCGCGCCCGGGAGCTCGGGGTGGACGACGTTTCTTTTAGCACCTTCCTCATCGAGACCATGCAGCGCGAGTACTCCACCGCGCGCACCTTCGCCGCCGGCTATTCCAACGGCGGGCAGATGGTGCTGCGCCTGCTTTACGATGCCCCCTTTACCCTCACCCGTGCCTGCGTCTTCGCCTCCACGCTGGGCGAGGGTTCCAACCACGCGCCCACCCACCCCGATGGCTACCGGCCTACCCCGCTGCTTTTTATCCACGGCACCGAAGACCCGATTGCACCCTATGATGGCGGGCTTGCCGGCATCGATGGGCAGCAAACCCGCGGGTGTGTGCTTTCTGCTCCCGTCACCGCAGAACACTTCGCACTCGCCAATGGCTGCCGCCCGCCCCGCGAAAGCCAGCCCATTCCCGGGATAACGTCCACCTACTACGACGGCGACTTTCCCGTGGAATTGTGGACCATGGAGGGCCTCGGGCACGTGATCCCCTCTAGCAAAGAAACGCCGCCGAGCATAGGACCAAATACGGATTCCTTCAATGCTGTGGATAAAGTCCGTGATTTCTTCGGCTTAGGTGACGCTTAAGGGCAGTTGTCCACAGGGAGGTGGGGCATCGGCTAGCGCGGGCTTGCGAGGCTCTTTAATCTCTGGGGCATGAACGCGCTGCAGACATTTCTCAAGGGCCTGGCACCCGGCATGGATATCATCGCCAACTGCCACGGCATGTCTGTGCGCGCGCTGATTGCGGCCGGGTGCCCCGATACCACCGCCACCCGCCTGCTCACGCTTGCCGAAACCTACTTCGGCACCACCACCTTTCGCCGCCAACAACGCGAGTCCATCGCCGCGAGCCGCGCCAATGGGCACAGCCTCACGGCATTGCTTACCATCGAGCGCCACGCCGCCAAGCTGAAGAAAAAGCGCGATGCGTGGGCGCTGCGGCGCGAATTGTGTGGGATGAAGGGAAAGGTCTCGGATATCGATAAGCGGGGCCGCGCCCGCGTCAAAGAGCTCAAGGGCCCCGTGAAGCGCCAGCCCGGCGTGAAGATTTATCGCCGCGCTGACGGCCCCTGGACAATGTCCATTACCGGCCCGTCCGCCGATATCGCCGATATGCACGCCGCGATTGATAAGGACGCCCCGCTTGCCTCTGTGCAGAATATCTTCCACGGCGAGGCCGCCGCCCGCCCCAGCGTGACGACCAATGTCGTGCTCCGCCTCGACGAGCTCGACCGCATCGTCGATTTCGGCTCCGGCTCCCCTTCCGGTTCAAGCTCCAAGCCTGGCTCGAGCTCCAACGCCCGCGCCGGCTCATCCGCAGGCACAAACTCGAAACCCAGCACCGATTCCGGCTCAGCCGCCGGCTCGGGCTCCAACGCCGCTGCTGACCCTAGCGCGAACCTTGGCGCTGACTCTGCCCATGGTTCTGGCTCTGACGGCGATGTCGTGGTCCAGCTGACCAATGGCGCCACAATGACCGGTGCTGATCTGGTGCGACGGGCGTTTACCGAGCACGGCTACGTCACCCTCATTCATCCAGTGGAAGGTCCGGTAAACCTTTACCGCACCTCGCGCTTTGCCTCTGCAAAGCAACGCCTGATGGCAGCGGCCGAAAACCCGGTCTGCCCGTGGCCGGAGTGCCGCTACCCCGCCGATGAATGCCAGGTTCACCACCTCAATGCCTGGAAAAATGGTGGCGAGACCAACCCGCGAAACTTGACCATCGCCTGTCCGTACCACAATGGCGTGAATGACGACGATCCCAACGCCCCGCCATTGCGCGGGCACTTAGCCCGGGTCAACGGAACCATCCGATGGCTGCCGCCCTGGGCAGATAATGGTTAATCGTTGCGGCCCACAACGTTTCGCACTCAGAAGGTTGTGCCCGCAAAGGACCCAGCGTGCCTTTTGACGCTGGGCTTGCACCCGCGCCGGTGATTCTGAGCGCTCGAAACATGACCAGCATGGCCTCCGGCGATAGTCCAAGGCGGTGAGCCGGCAGGGTAAGAGCGGGTTATTTTGCGGCGGCGCGGCGTTGGCGCGCGAACTCGGATAGCACCGAGCCCGCGGCAACGGAGGCGTTGAGGGATTCAACCCACCCGGTCATGGGAATGGACATAAGGACATCGCAAGTTTCGCTGACCAAGCGCGAAATTCCCTTGCCCTCGGAGCCGATGACGATGACCACGGGGTCCGTGCCGCCTTCATAGGTATCCAACGTGTGATCCCCGCCGGCGTCGAGGCCGACGACTTGGTAGCCGTTTTTCTGGAATTCCTTCACGGTGCGCGTGATATTCGTTGCGCGGGCGACCGGCAAACGGGCAGCGGTACCAGCTGAGGTGCGCCAGGCCACCGCGGTGACAGAAGCCGAACGGCGCTCTGGAATGATCACGCCATCGCCGCCGAAAGCGGCCACGGAACGGATGACGGCACCCAGGTTGCGCGGATCGGTGATGTTATCCAGGATGACGAACATGCCGGGGCGCGGGTTCTCGGCGGCGTTGGCAATCAAATCCTCCACCGCGGCGTACTTGTACGGCGGAATCTGCAAGCCGATGCCCTGGTGCATGCCATTTCCCGTCATGCGGTCCATCTCGTGGCGCTGGACCTCGATGATGGGGATATTGCGGGTATTGCACATGGACACTGCCTCGGAAAGCCGCTTATCATTGCGAGTTCCGGCAGCGATGTAGAGCGTGGTGGCCGGCACCTTGGCGTGCAGACACTCGATGACCGGGTTGCGGCCCACCACCATCTCTGCGGTTTCTTTCTGGTGGCGCCCCGAGTTGCGGCGCTCACGCTCCAGCTTCGCCTTGTGCTTGGCGTGGTAGACGCGGTCCTCGGCCTTCGGGGTGGGGCCCTTGCCTTCTAGGCCCTTGCGGCGCTGGCCGCCGGAGCCTTTGGTAGCGCCCTTCTTATTCGTCTTGCGGATGCCCGCGCCACCGCGGCCATGGGTTCGTGCCATCGTTTCAGTCCTTTCGAGGAAACCGTTCAATAACCAGCGGAAATAACAGCGAAACGCTGCTTAACGCTGGGTCAACGACCACGTGGGGCCGTCTGGGGTATCGGTAATGGTAATGCCGGCGGTAGTGAGGCGGTCACGCACGGCATCGGCAGTAGCGAAGTCTTTTTCTGCGCGGGCCTGCGTGCGCCGTTCCAGTTCTGCCTGGACCAGCGCATCCAGCGCCGCGTCTGCCCCGCTAGCTTCGCCTCCATCTTCCCACTCCAGCGGGTCAAATCCAAGTACGTGCGCCATCCCGCGCACCTGGGCGGCCTTCGCGCGGGCGGCGTCCTCGTCCCCGGCGGCCAGGTCCTTATTACCCGCGCGCACGGTGGTGTGGATAGCGGCCAGCGCCTTGGGCACGGCGATATCGTCATTCATGGCGTCCTCGAAGTCCGGCGTCCACTCGCCGCGTTCGACGCCTGCAAAGCGCTTGACGAAGTCCTCAATCCGCCGGTAGCCCGCCGCCGCCTCCGTCAGGGCGGATTCGGAGTATTCCAGCACGGAGCGGTAACGCGCAGAGCCCAGGTAGTAGCGCAGCTCCACTGGGCGCACGAGCTCTAGCATGTTCGAGATGGAAAGCACGTTGCCGAGCGATTTCGACATCTTCTCGCCGGCCATCGTCACCCAGTGGTTATGCATCCAGTAATTGGCGAACTTATCGCCAGCCGCGTGCGATTGCGCGATCTCGTTTTCGTGGTGCGGGAATTGCAGGTCCAAGCCGCCGCAGTGGATATCGAAATTGGAACCCAGGTAGTACGTCGACATGGCAGAACACTCCAAGTGCCAGCCCGGGCGGCCACGCCCCCACGGGGTGGGCCAGCTCGGCTCGCCCGGCTTCGCGGCCTTCCACAGGGCGAAGTCGAGCGGGCTGCGCTTGCCCGCGTTGTCTGACTCGCCTTGTTCCATCTCCTCAACGCGGTTGCCGGACAGCGCGCCGTAGTCGGATCCTTCCGCCTTGGTCCAGGCCTCGACGTCAAAGTACACCGAGCCGGCCGCATCGGCAGGGGTCGATGCGCCATCGGTCTGCGCGGTGGCTTCGGCGTCTTGGGCGGGAACGGGATAGGCAAAGCCGGCATCGATAAGCCGCTGCATGTACTCGACCATCTGGGTGACAAAGCCCGTCGCGCGCGGCTCCACGGACGGCGGGAGCACGCCGAGCAGGTTATAGGCCTTGGTGAACTCGCGCTCGTAGGTAGACACCCACTCCCACCAGGGGCGATTATTCTCGGCGGCCTTGGTAAGGATCTTGTCATCGATATCGGTGACATTGCGCACGAGCGCGACGTCATAGCCTTGCGCGAGCAGCCAGCGGCGCAGGATGTCGAAAGCCACGCCGGAGCGCAGGTGGCCGATGTGCGGCTGCGCCTGCGGGGTGGCACCACACAAGTAGATGGAGGCATGGCCGGGGCGAATCGGCTCGAAGTCGCGTTGGCTGCGGGTGGCTGTGTCAAAAATGCGCAAAGTACTCACGCCACCCAGTCTAAATCACCCGTGCGCGGGGTTAGTGTTGGCGCCGCCAGACAACGGCCGTTGCTACCGCCGCGCGGCCCTCTTTGCGGCCGGTAAAGCCCAAATGGTCGGTCGTGGTGGCGGAAATAGAAACATCCGCGCCGAGGATTTCCGAAAGCACGGCCTCGGCCTCCTCGCGACGCGGGCCCATCTTCGGCGTCTGGCCAATGAGCTGGGCTGCGGCATTGCCGATGATAAAACCTTCCGATTCCAGCAGCTCGCGGCACTCGCGCAGGAGCTGGGCGCCGGAGACACCATCGTATTCGGGCCGGCCCACCCCCACGAAGGAGCCGAGATCGCCGAGGTGGGAGGCGGAGAGGAGGGCATCGACAAGCGCATGGGCTACGACGTCGCCGTCGGAGTGGCCCTCGCAGCCGGGGGCGTCATCGAAAAGCAGCCCGGCAATCCAGCAGGGCTTACCGGCTTCAATCTGGTGGGCGTCGGTCGCGATGCCGACGCGGGGGATGATGGGCTCAGTCATGCTGCTCCTCTGCAAGGGCGCGGGCCAGGGTCAGGTCCGTGGGGGTGGTGATTTTGAAGGCGAGGATATCGCCCGGCACGGTCTCCACGCGCTGGCCGTGCCATTCCATCAGGCTGGCATCGTCCGTGGCGGTGAAATCCGGCTGCTTGCGCCAATAATCCAGGTTGGCCTGGCGCAGCGCGGCGAGGCGGAACCCCTGCGGGGTCTGCACGGCGCGCAAGCGGGCGCGATCGGGGGTGCCAATGACGGTGTCACCGGCGACTTCCTTGATGGTATCGGTCACGGGAACCACCGGGATAACGGCGGGCGCACCGGCCAAGACGCGCCGCGCCACGCGCTCGACCATCGCGGTGGGGGTGAGCGCGCGGGCGGCATCGTGGATGAGCACCACGGCGTCCTCGTCCGGAATGGCCTGCAGCCCGGCCCAGATGGAATCGGCGCGCTCGCCACGCCCATGCACGAGGCGCACCGGGATATCTGCGCGCACGCGCTTGACGATGCCCCCAGCTTCCCCCTCCATAGCCGGGCTCACCACCGCAATGACCTCGTCCACGAGGCCGGAGTTGGCCATGGTGCGTATGGATCGCTCCAGCAGGGTGCGCCCGTGCAGTTCGACGTAGGCCTTGGGCACCTGCGCGCCGAGGCGGGTGCCTTGCCCGGCCGCGGCGATTAAGGCGATAACGCGGGGTTTAGTCTTCGTCGTCGAAGGAGAGGTCATCGAGATCGATGTCGTTGTCGATATCGGTGGTAATGGACTGATCATCGACCAAGCCGGCGGCGCGGTGGCGCTCGATGGTGGCGTCGATTTCTTCCATCATGGTATCGGCCTTTTTGTCATCGACCGGCTGCGCCAGCGCCAGCTCGCCCACCAGGATGGTGCGGGCCTTGCCCAGCATGCGCTTCTCGCCGGCGGACAGGCCGCGGTCCTGGTCGCGGCGCCAGAGATCACGCACCACTTCTGCCACCTTATTGATATCGCCGGATGCAAGGCGCTCCTGGTTGGCCTTGTAGCGACGGGACCAGTTACCGGCTTCTTCCACGTCTTCATCGCGCAGCACGGAGAAGACCTTTTCCAGGCCCTCCTTGCCCACGACATCGCGCACGCCGACGTTATCCGCATTCTTCTTAGGCACGCGGACGACGAGATCGGATTGGTTGATGTGCAGCACGAGGTATTCCAGCTCTTCGCCGCCCATTTCGCGGGTTTCGATATCCTCGATGACCGCCGCGCCGTGGTGCGGGTAGACGACGACCTCGCCGACCTTATATTCCATTGCCACTCCTTATAATCCCGTGAATATGCCGATAACTAAGGCCGCCATTTTATCACGCGCGCCATGCCCGCCACCGGATACCCCCGATTACCCCCACAGACTACCCGCTAGGTTAGCGAGAAACTGTGTACTTTATATCGAAAGGGACTAGGCTAAAGATTTGATAAGCCCTGAGATCGCAATTGATGGAGGATGCTCAACGTGCAGTCCCTGAAGTCCGCCGCCCGTCGCGGTGCCATTATTTCCGTTACCGCCGTCTCCGCTTTGGCGCTGGCTTCTTGCTCGGCAGGCCACGTCGCCCAGACGGCAGAGAAGGTAGCTGCGGTTGATGGCGCTTCTGCCAGCACCGATGACGAAAAGATTGCCGTCCGTGATGTCACCATCCTGACAGAGCCAGACGGTGGCGCCGCGTTGAAATTCAACGCCGTCAACCAGGGCTATGAAACCGATGTCATCACCTTGAAGTCCGTGAAGGTCGACGGTCAAACCGTCGAGATGAAGCAGACCCAGCCGCTCAAGCGCGATCACTCCATCGTGGCGGACTCCCAGGAGAACCTGGACGCCACTCCGGATCACGATTCCGAAACCGTGCAGTACGTAGCCACCCACCTGGATAACGATGACTTTGGCTACGCCGGCCACCGCCCGGTTACCTTCGAGTTTTCCAACGGCTCCATCGAGGTCGACGCCACCGTCGCCGCCTCCCAGATGGAGGCCGGTAAGTACGACCGCGACGTGGAATCCCCAGAGGGCTACACCACCGACGCGAACACCGGTAACTCCCACCACTAATAGCCCACCGCACGCGCGCCCTACTCTTTCCGCGGAGTACGGGCGCGTTCGTCGTTTTGGCCGCCACGTTCTAGGCTCTACATCATGGCCAAAAAATCTCGCCCCATCCACACCTGCTCCGAATGCGGTTATGTCTCCCCCAAGTGGCTCGGGCGCTGCCCGGATTGCGGTTCGTGGGGGACGATGGAGGAAAAGGCACCGGTGGTGGCGGGGGCATCGGCAAGCGGTGGGCATAAGGGCGTGGCGCCGACGAGCCCGGTGCAGCCCATCACACAGGTGGGCACGCAGGCGACGAAGACGGTGCGCACGGGCATCGGCGAGCTTGACCGCGTGCTGGGTTCCGGCATCGTGCCGGGATCGGTGGTGCTCATGGCCGGCGAGCCCGGCGTGGGCAAATCCACGCTGCTTCTCGAGGTCGCCTCCCGCTGGGCCCAGCTCGGCCGCACCGTCCTCTACGCCACCGCCGAGGAATCCGCCGGCCAGGTCCGCGCCCGCGCCGAGCGCACCGGGGCGCTGCAAGAATCGCTGTACCTCGCGGCCGAATCCAACCTGGACGCCGTCTTTGGGCATGTCGATGCCGTCAAACCCGGCCTCATCATCGTGGACTCCGTGCAAACCATGCATGCAGTGGGGGTAGAAGGCGTGCCCGGCGGCGTCGCGCAATCGCGCGCCGTGACCGCGGCGCTGACCTCCCTGGCGAAATCCACCGGCATCCCCGTGCTGCTGGTGGGGCACGTGACCAAGGACGGAAACGTGGCGGGACCGCGGGTTTTGGAGCATCTTGTCGATGTCGTCTTAAACTTCGAGGGCGACCGCCAGTCCAGCCTACGCATGCTGCGCGGGATGAAAAACCGCTTCGGCGCGACCGATGAGGTAGGTTGTTTCGAGCAAACCGCCGGGGGTATTCGGGAGGTCGCGGACCCGTCGGGGCTCTTCCTCTCCCACCGGGGCACGACGCCGGATGGCTCCGCGGTAACCGTTGCCATGGACGGCGTGCGGCCCATCCTCGCCGAGGTCCAGGCGCTGACTGTGGACCCCGTGGCGAAGAACCCGCGGCGCGTGGTCACGGGACTCGATGCCAACCGCGTGCCCATGGTGCTCGCCGTATTGCAGGCGCGCGCCGGCCAGCGCACGAACGATAAGGATGCTTATGTGGCCACGGTGGGCGGCATGCGGATTACCGAAACCGCAACCGACCTCGCGGTGGCGCTGGCTACCTGGTCCTCGCTGCACGAGCAGCCGCTGCCGGCGAAGACGGTGGTCATCGGCGAGGTGGGCTTGGCCGGCGAGCTGCGGCCGGTGCCCAATGTTGAGCGGCGCCTGCAGGAGGCGGCGCGGCTGGGATACAAGCGGGCGATTGTCCCGCGTGGGGAAATTAACCCCGTGGACGGCATGCAGGTGCGCCAAGTCGCAACGCTTGGCGAGGCCCTCGCCGCGGTCCAGCCGTAGTTCAATCGTAACCGGTGGCGGGTTCTTGCCGAGCTGTTGCCGAGGGGAGGGCGCTCCGGCGGCGCGGACTCCCACGCGGGATGCTTCCGCCCGAGCAGATAACGCGCGGGTTGGTTCCGCGCGGCCGACTGTAAGGAGGCCGCGCGCTTAGCGGAGGGTGAAGTCCTGCGGCGGGGAGGAATTATCGCCGATGACAGTGTGGGCGAAGTAGGCACCCGGCTCGGCGGTCGGGCGGTCGGTGCACTTGCCCGGTTCGGATGCCTGGCGGGACCATTCAGCCTCGAATTTCAGGTCCTTGCCCGCGGGGAAGGTCTGCTCACCGGTCTGCACGGAGGCGTAGCAATCGGTATCAGACCATACGCGCTGGTTATCGGTCATCTTGTAGACCTCGAAGCGCAGCGAGTTCTCATCTAGGTCGATTTTGCAATCCGCGGCGGTGGGGTTGGTGACGGTCATGAAGAACTTCGGCAGCTCGCCGTCCGGCACGGAGTAGTTGAGCATGGAGGTGCGCACCTCCAAGTCCTCAAGCGAGCAGGTGTCCTTCGCAGCGTGCACGGATTCCTCGGGCTCCTTGCTTTCCGATGCCCCCTCTTCCCCATCCTTGGCTTCCGACTCGGAGGCAGATTCGGATTCGCTCGTCGAATCCGTGGACGTGGTTGCGGATTCGCTGGTGGTTTCGGCGGACGTGGTTGCCGCCGAAGACTCTGAGGACGCGGCAACGGAATCGTCGCTATCGCCGCCAAAGGCGGCCACCGCCGCCCAGATCAGCACCACGGCCAGGACGATCACGATGATAAGCGCGGCAACCCGGCGGCGCTTATAGATCTCTTCTGGAAGGGGCTTATTCTGGTTCACGCACTCAATTTTAAGTGGTAGACGCGCCTGGATCCGCTAAGCCGGCACCGCGTGTCAACTCAACGCCGTAGGAGTGCAATGGCTCCACGCGCGATTCTTCGAGGAGGTAGCGGGCACCGACGATGCCGAAGGAGCCATCGTCAAGCTGCTTGCGCACATTAGGGATGCTGGCCACGACCTGGGTGACGGTTTGGAGGGTGTGTTGACGCTCGACATCGGCAAGCGTGGCGTCAGGGCCCGCAGTCCAAGCGGACGTCGCGACCTTCTCGATGATGGGCCGCTGCAGGCCGATGGGCAGCTCGCCGCCGCGGACAAAATCCACCGCGGCCGCCACCGCACCGCAGGACTGGTGACCCAAGACCACCAACAGGTTGGGGTGCAGGTGGTCGAGCGCATAATCCAAGGAAGCCAGCACGGAGGCGTCCAGGATGTGGCCGGCGGTGCGGATGACGAAGGCATCGCCGAAACCGATATTGAAGATGTGCTCGATGGGCGCGCGGGAATCGGAGCAGGCCAGGACCACCACGCGGGGATCCTGGCCCTTGGTGAGCCCGTCGCGCTCATAAATCTTGTTGAGATCCATGATGGTGCCGTCGATGACGCGCTGGTTTCCGGCCTGAAGGGCCTCCCAGACGGCTTGCGGATTATGGGCAACGTTACTTAATGGCATGAACTACATTTTAATGCCCTAGACTGTCCTGCGAGATGGATACGCACGCACTTCTTTCCTGGTTTGACGCCAATGAACGCGATTTGCCCTGGCGGCGCCCCGGTACCTCCGCCTGGGGAGTGCTCCTTTCCGAGGTCATGAGCCAGCAGACCCCCGTCGCCCGCGTCGCCCCCGTGTGGGAGGAATGGATGCGGCGCTGGCCCACCCCCACGGACTTCGCCCAAGCCTCCCGCGCCGAGGTTCTGCGCGCCTGGGGCAAGCTCGGCTACCCGCGGCGCGCGCTGCGGCTCTGGGAGTGCGCGGGGGTAATGGACGAGGTTCCATCAGACGTGGATGAGCTGCTCGCACTGCCTGGAATCGGCGACTACACTGCCCGCGCCGTGGCGTGCTTTCACTTTGGCCAGAACGTGCCGGTGGTCGATACCAACGTGCGCCGCGTCTATGCCCGCGCCGAGGACGGGAATTTCCTCGCCCCGTCGCCCTCCAAGCGCGAGCTCGCCGCTGTGGCCGCCCTCTTGCCCGAGCGCAACGGGCCGCGGTTTTCTGCCGCACTCATGGAGCTCGGCGCGCTGGTGTGTACGGCGAAAAATCCCGATTGTAAGCGCTGTCCCCTGCGCGCGACGTGTGCCTGGCAGCTCGCCGGGTGCCCCGAGCCTTCCGCCGCGGAACAATCCCGCGCAAAAAAGCGCGTGCAAAAATTTGCCGGGACCGACAGGCAGGTGCGCGGCAAGATTCTAGACGTGCTGCGCGCCGCCGATCACCCGGTGCCGCAGTCTGCTATCGACGTGGTTTGGCCCGATGCCGCGCAACGTTCCCGCGCGCTGGCTTCGCTGCTTGACGATGGCCTCGCCGAGCAAAACTCCGCCGGCCTCTTCCACCTGCCGGTTTAACCACCTGACGGTCTAACCACCTGCCGGTTTAACCTCCCGCCGGGCCTATCAGCGTTGAAGCACAGAGAATCGTTAACGCCAACGGCCGCGGAAGTTGAGCCCGCCAGGGAGGTTGACCCACATGCCGCCGCGAGAATTAAAGGTCACCGGGCCAATCTTCGTGGACATGGAAGCACCGGATCCGGAGATGTTAATCCAGCTATTCTTGCCGGTCTTTTTGCGCGAACGATATTGAAGTCCCATAACCGGCCATTTTAGCAATACCCCCGTGCATCACGCTGGGCACATACGAAAAACCACCCAGGGTTCGCGGTGGAACCGTGGGTGGTTATGCAGGCCCGAGCGGGCCGGGGCGGGGCGGGCCGAGCCGATTAGTTACATCGGCTGGCCAGCACCTGCTGGTGGCGGGTTCTTGCCATCGTCGTCGGAGTTACCAGGGCCCGGCTTTTCCGAAGGCACATCCGGGGAAATGACATCCGGCTCGCCGTTGGTGTCGATGCCGTCATTGTCGGAACCGGAACCGCCGTCCTTTGGACCGTTGCCGTCGCCGTTGTCGCCGTCGGAATCGGAATCGGAGTTATCCGAATCGGAACCGTCGGAGGGGTCGTTGTCGCGGACGGAGGCATCGGCAAGCGAAGGCTCATCGATGTCATCCGGCAGCGGCTTCGGGCGCGGGGTGAAGGTGAAGGTAGCGCCGGAGTCGTCCTTGGACTCGCCGTCCCAGCCTTCGACGTCGACCGAGATGATTTCGCCGGCGCCAATCTCGCCGAAGAGGATCTTCTCCGAGAGCTGGTCCTCGATATCGCGCTGAATGGTGCGGCGCAGCGGACGAGCACCAAGAACCGGGTCGAAGCCGCGCTGGGCCAGGAGGTTCTGGGCCTTATCGGTGAGCTCGATGCCCATATCGCGCTCCTCCAGCTGGGTACCCACGCGGTCAATGAGCAGGTTAACCATCTGCACGATCTGCTCGCGGGTGAGCTGGTGGAAGACCACGACGTCATCGATACGGTTCAGGAACTCGGGGCGGAAGTGCTTCTTCAGCTCGTCGTTGACCTTTGCCTTCATCCGCTCGTACTGGGCGTCCGAATCGTTCTCGCTGGCGCCGGTAAAGCCCAAGCCCACCGGCTTCGAGATGTCCTGGGTACCCAGGTTCGAGGTGAAGATGAGGACGGTGTTCTTGAAGTCGACGACGCGACCCTGGCCATCGGTAAGCCGGCCATCTTCCAGCACCTGCAGCAAGGTGTTGTAGATCTCCTTGTGGGCCTTTTCGATCTCATCAAAAAGCACCACGGAGAATGGCTTGCGGCGAACCTTCTCGGTCAGCTGGCCGCCCTCTTCGTAGCCAACGTATCCCGGAGGAGCACCGAAGAGGCGGGAGGCGGTGAAGCGGTCGTGGAACTCGCCCATATCGATCTGGATGAGGTCATCATCCGAACCGAAGAGGAAGTTAGCCAGCGACTTCGACAGCTCAGTCTTACCCACACCGGACGGGCCGGCGAAGATGAAAGAACCGGAAGGACGGCGTGGATCCTTAAGGCCTGCACGGGTGCGGCGGATGGCGCGGGAGACGGACTTGACCGCCTCGTCCTGGCCAATGATGCGCTTGTGCAGCTCTTCTTCCATGTTGAGCAGGCGGGAAGATTCCTTCTCCGTCAGCTTCAGCACGGGGATGCCGGTCCAGTGCGCCAGAACCTCAGCAATTTGGTCCTCGCCCACCTCGGCGATTTCCTCCAGGTCACCGGAGCGCCACTGCTTTTCCTTCTCGGAGCGCTCCTCGCCCAGCTTGCGCTCGTCATCGCGCAGGCCGGCGGCCTTTTCGAAGTCCTGGGCATCGATAGCCGCTTCCTTTTCCCGGCGAACCTCTGCGATGCGGTCATCGACCTCGCGCAGGCCCTTCGGGGCGGTCATGCGCTTGATGCGCATGCGGGCACCGGCCTCATCGAGGAGGTCGACGGCCTTATCCGGCAAGAAGCGGTCATTGATGTAGCGGTCCGCCAGCTGCGCGGCAGCGTGCAGTGCCTCATCGGTGTAGGACACGCGGTGGTGCGCCTCGTACTTATCGCGCAGGCCCTTCAGGATGAGGAAAGTATCATCCAGCGAAGGTTCATCGACCTGCACCGGCTGGAAACGACGCTCCAGCGCGGCATCCTTTTCGATGTGCTTGCGGTACTCATCCAGGGTGGTAGCACCGATGGTCTGTAGCTCACCGCGGGCAAGCTTGGGCTTGAGCAGCGAAGCAGCGTCGATGGCACCTTCGGCGGCACCGGCACCGACGAGGGTGTGAATCTCGTCGATGAATAAGATGATGTCACCGCGCTGGTTAATTTCCTTAAGAACCTTCTTCAGGCGTTCCTCAAAGTCACCGCGGTAGCGGGAACCGGCGACCAAAGAACCCAGGTCAAGCGAGTACAGCTGCTTGTCCTTAAGGGTTTCTGGGACCTTGCCGTTGACGATGTCCAGCGCCAAGCCCTCAACCACAGCGGTCTTACCAACGCCGGGCTCACCGATGAGCACCGGGTTGTTCTTGGTGCGGCGGGAGAGTACCTGCATGATGCGCTCAACCTCAGACTCGCGACCAACGACGGGGTCTAGCTTGCCGTCCTTGGCTGCCTGGGTGAGGTTGCGGCCGAACTGGTCCAGCACGAGCGAGTTGGAGCGCTCGCCCGAGCCGCCGGAACCACCGCGTCCGCCGGCACCGGCGCCGGAACCTGCGCCCGCGCCGATGGGGCCTGGGGCTTGGTTCGAGTCGCCGCCGCCTTCTTGCTGGCCGCCCTCGTAGCCGGACAGCAGCTGGATAACCTGCTGACGCACGCGCGGCAGATCAGCGCCGAGCTTCGTCAGCACCTGTGCGGCAACGCCGTCGCCCTCACGGATAAGTCCGAGCAGGAGGAACTCCGTGCCGATGTACTTGTGACCCATCTGCAGGCCCTCGCGCAAGGACAGCTCAAGGACCTTCTTAGCGCGCGGGGTAAAAGGAATGTGGCCGGTGTGCGGCTGGCTGCCCTGGCCGATGATCTCCTCTACCTCACGGCGCACGTCCTCCAAGGAAATGCCCATGGACTCTAGAGCCTTGGCAGCTACACCTTCTCCCTCGTGGATAAGGCCGAGCAGGATGTGCTCGGTTCCGATGTAGTTGTGGTTAAGCATGCGTGCTTCTTCTTGCGCCAAAACGATGACGCGACGAGCACGGTCTGTAAACCTCTCGAACATGACTCCCCTAAACTTTCGCTTCTAATGTGGTACCCACTGTAACGCCGCACGCCCCAAAGGATTTCCTCTTTTTGGCCCCCATCGCCCTATAAACGGCCCAAACCGCCCATACTCGCAGCTCACATGGGTGTACGCCGGTAGCGAACAGGGCCTTTTTGCCCTAGAATCTTCTTCATTCTCCCTGTCGTCTCGTAGATACAAAGGAATAAAATAGCCGTGCCGCACCTTCCCGAATTCTTTGCTTCCCAGCACAACCTGCACGAAAAGGCAGTGCTGGATGAGGGGCCCAACTCCACCCTTTTTGTCGTGGAGGATGGCTCCACGCACGAGGAATTTACGGTGGAGATCTTTGCGGCGGAGGCAAGGGGCATCGTCAAGGCCTCTACCGCCCTGCACGGCCTGCACCACCCCGCGCTCGCCGCCCTGGTGGGCTCTGGCACGACGGCGGATGGCCAGGAATTCTTAGTCCGCAAGGCCTGCCCGGGTACCGCTTTGCCCACGCTTGCCGATGCCCCCACCAAACCCCACGCCCAAGAAATCCTCACCCCCGTGGCAGGCGCGGTGGATTTCCTGATTAGCCGCAACCGCGCGGATTTCGCCGTCCATGGACTCAAGGCCGAGCGCGTTTTCGTGGATGAGGATAAAGAGGTCGCCGTCCTCGCCGCCGCTGGCCCAGGCGGTGCCAGCTCCGCGGAGACAACGGCGGAGAAGTCTGCACAGGAAACCGCCGAGAAAGATTCGGAAAAGGCGAAGAGCGCGACGGGTGCCGATGCGGTCCGCGCCTTCCAAAAACTCGTTACCGCCACGTGTCCTTCTTTTAGGCCGGACAAGGATTTCTCGAGCGCTAAAGAGGTCGTTAAGGCGCTGCGCCCCGAGCGGGATCTCGATACCTCACAATTCCCGCCGGTGCAGGTCGCAGAGCCCGAGTCCCAGCCGCAACAACAGTTCCCGCCACAACCGCAGCAACAGTTCCCACCGCAGAACCAGGCCGGGCCGCAGTATCAACAGCAATACCAGCAGCAGTACCAGCAACAGCCGGTACCGCCGATGAATGCGGCCCCGCCAAAGAAGAAGGGCAAGGGCGGGCTCATCGCGCTCATTTCTGTTTTGGCCGTCATCGCGGTGGCCGCCGCGGGCGCGTTGTGGTTCTTCCTGTCCTACCCCAGCTGGGATGACAAGGAAAAGAACCTAGCGGATGCTTATCCGAGCCTGATCGGCTCGCGCAGCGGCCAAGACGGCGCGCTCGGTGCAGAGTGTTCCTCCCGTCCTCCAGAAGATGGACAAGAAGCGAAGATCACCTGCTCGGGCGATGGTTTCAACTACACCGCCGCCTACTACCCCAGTGTGGAAGAACGCGATGCCGTCCTCCCAAACACTGACCCAGTAGAGCTGTCTAACGATAGGTGCACCATCCAAAGCTACGAGGCCTCAACGGATCCGCAGACCTACGTTATGGCCGTGGAAGGCACCCAGTCCATCTTCATGGTGTGGGGCGACGATGCCGAATCCGCGCGGCTAAAGCTACCTTTGTGCGCGCAGTAGGCGCCGGAGGAGAGCTGGCGAGGCTGACCGGTCCGCGCTCTCCCGGCAGGGGTTACTCCGCGCGGCGCTAGTCCGCGCGGCGTTAGTCGGCGGCGGGCACGCGCTTGAGCAGCGGCGCTAGCACGAGCACGAAAAGCGAGAGCACGCCGGCGAAAAGGAAGGCCCAGTGCGCGCCTTGGGCGGTGGCGGCGGCCTCGCTCATGCCCTCGGCTTGGCCGGATTTGGTGCCGCTAGTCAAAAAGGCCACGAGGAAGGCGGTGCCCGCCGCGCCGGCGAGCTGCTGCAGCGTATTCAAAATGGCGGAGCCGTGGGAGTAGAGGTCATCGGGAAGCGAGGACAGCGAGACCGTCATCAGCGGGGCCATCATGAGCGCGATGCCCACGGCGAACAGGATATGCATGCCAATAACCATCCACACCTCACTGTTTTCTGTCAGCAGGGTCATCAGCCAAATGCCGGTAGAAAACATGATGGCGCCGGGAATCAACAGGGGCCGGGGGCCAAGGGCGTCATAAATCCGCCCCACAATCGGGGATATCCCGCCCTGCAAGAGGCCGCCCGGCATGACCACGAGGCCGGTGACCAGCGAGGATACCGCCAGCGAGCTCTGCAGATAAATGGGCAGGATATTCACCGTGCCCAGCAGCAGGGCGAACATGAGCAGCATGGCGATAACCGCGAGGGTGAAATTGCGGACCTTGAACGGGCGCAGGTCCAATAGCGCGCGGTTTACCTTGGCCAGCCGGTGTTGGCGCACGGTAAAGGTAATGAGGGCGAGGATGCCGAGGAGGAGTAGGAGGGCATCGGCAAGCGAGCCGCCCTCCACCATCTTCTCGATGGACGATAGGCCATAAATGAGCCCGCCGAAGGCCAGGGCGGATAAGAATACCGACGGAATATCGAGCCGGGTATCCCTGCGCTCACCCACGTTGACCAGTCGGAAGTAGCCAGCGACGCTAATGGCGGCGATGAGCGGGACCATGGCCCAGAAGATGACGTGCCAGGTCGCCATGCTCAAAATGAACCCGCCGACGGTGGGGCCCAGGGCCGGCGCGACGGAGATAACCACGGTGATAATGCCCATGATGGTGCCGCGGCGCTGCGGAGGAACGAGCGTCATGGCCACGGTCATAAGGGTGGGAATCATCAGCGCGGTACCGGCAGCCTGCAGCACGCGGCCGGCCAGCAGTAACCCAAAGGCCGGGGCGAGCGCCGCTAGCACCGTGCCCGTCAGGAAGATGCCGGTGGAGGCGCCAAAAATCTGCCGGGTGGTGAATTTATCCATCAGGAACCCAGTGGTGGGAATGACCACGCCCATGGTGAGCAAGAAGCCGGTCAGCAGCCACTGCGCGGAGGTCGCCGGGATGGAGAAATCCGCCATGATGGTGGGCAGCGCCACCGAAAGCGCGGTTTCATTCAGGATCATCACCATCGCGGAGAGTACCAAGATGGTGAGGTTGGCTATGACCTCTGCGGAGATTTTCGGAGCGGGATTCTGAGACACCAAATCAGGATACTGAGTTGGCTTAACCGGCAAAACTTGGGGCGTATGATTTAGATGTCTTCTACCGCACCCTCGATTCACGTTAGGCAATCCCACAGTGCATTTCCTCAATGATTCCCGCCCGCCCTACGAGCTGACCTACTCGGATGTATTTATGGTGCCGAATCACTCGGATGTTGGCTCGCGACAGGCGGTCGACCTCACCGCAGCCGATGGCACGGGCAATACCATCCCGCTCATCGTGGCGAATATGACCGCAGTGGCCGGCCGCCGCATGGCAGAGACCATCGCCCGGCGCGGCGGCATGGCCATCCTGCCGCAGGATCTCAGCCTGGAGGCCGCGGCGGAGACGATGGCCTCGGTAAAGGCCGCTGACCTGGTCTATGACACCCCAATCACCATCAAGCCGCACCACACGGTGGGCTATGCCAGCAACCTTTTGCACAAGCGCGCCCACGGCGCGGCCATCGTGGTCGACGGCGCGCTGCCGGTGGGCATCATTACGCCAAAGGATCTGCGCGGGCAGGATAATTTCACCGCCGTGGGCGAGCTCATGACCACGGATTTGGTGACCCTGCCGGTGGGCATCGACCCGCAGGAGGCCTTTACCCGCCTGCGCGCAACCTCGCGCAAGCTCGCCCCAGTGGTCAATCCGGATGGCACGCTGGCGGGCATTTTGACGCGCAAGGGTGCGCTGCGGGCGACGATGTATAAGCCGGGCATCGACAAGCAGGGGCGCCTGCGCATCGGTGCCGCGGTGGGCATCAATGGTGACGTTGAGGGCAGGGCGCGGGCGCTTGCCGATGCCGGCGCTGACGTCCTCGTCATCGATACCGCCCACGGGCATCAAGACAGCATGCTGGCGGCGCTGCGCAAGGTCCGGGACCTGGATTTGGGTTTGCCGATTGCCGCCGGAAACGTGGTCACGGCCGCCGGCGTGCGCGAGTTGGCCGCGGCGGGCGCGGATATTATCAAGGTCGGCGTGGGCCCCGGCGCGATGTGCACCACCCGCATGCAAACCGGCGTGGGGCGCCCGCAATTTTCCGCCGTGCTGGAGTGTGCCGCCGCAGCCCGCGAGGTTGGCGCGCACGTATGGGCCGATGGTGGCGTGCGCGATCCCCGCGACGTGGCCCTGGCGCTGGCCGCGGGCGCGTCCAATGTGATGATTGGCTCCTGGTTCGCCGGCACCTTCGAATCCCCCGGTGACCTGCACAAGGATGCCGATGGCTCGTTCTACAAGGAATCGTTCGGCATGGCCTCGCGCCGGGCTGTGCGCGGCCGCAATTCCGCCACCGAGGCCTTTGAGCGCGCCCGCCGCGAGATGTTTGAGGAGGGCATTTCCACCTCCCGCATCTACCTCGATCCGGAACACGGCGGCGTGGAGTACTTGGTGGACCGCATCATCTCCGGCGTGCGCTCGTCCTGCACCTACGCCGGGGCCGATTCGCTGGCTAGCTTCCACGAGCGCGCCACCGTGGGCGTGCAATCGGCCGCCGGCTTTGCCGAGGGCCAGCCGCGGGCCACCAACCGCTAGGGCCCTTTGGGCCCGTGCTACTTTTGCAAGTATGTTGACTCGCTATGACCAGGCGGCCTCGCGCGCGGCCGCGCAGGTTATGGGGCAGTATTCCACCAGTTTTACCCTGGCCACGCGCCTTTTGCGCGGGCGGGTGCGCGAAGACATCCGCCACCTTTATGCCGTAGTGCGCATCGCAGACGAGCTTGTCGATGGCACCGCGCACCAAGCCAGCATCGATGCCGCCGCCGCGCTCGATGCCTACGAGGCCGCTATCCTAGCGGCGCCGGAGAAAAGGTTGCACACCGATCCCGTCGTGCACTCCTATGCCATTACCGCTAGGCGCTGTGGCTTCCAGCGCCAGCACCTCGTGGCCTTTTTCGATTCCATGCGCGCCGACCTTTCCCAGCGGGAGTATTCCGCCGCGGAACTCGCCGAGTATATCTACGGTTCCGCCGAGGTCATCGGCTTATTGTGCGTGCAGGTCTTCCTGGCGGAAGAAACCGTGTCCGCCGCCGACCGCGCCACGATGGACCGCGGCGCACGCCACTTGGGGGCAGCGTTTCAAAAGATTAACTTCCTGCGGGATTTAGGCGAGGACTCCTCGGTCCTGGGCCGGGCCTATTTTCCACAGGCCGCTGGCGGAGAGCTTTCCGAGGCCGCCAAGTCCGCGCTCATCGCCGATATCCGCCACGATCTCGCTGCCGCCGAAGAATCCATTAACCTCTTGCCGCTATCCGCCCGCTTCGGTGTGCGCGCGGCCGCCGATATCTTTGCCGAGCTCACTAACCGGCTCGCCGCTACCCCCGCCGCGGAGTTAAAAACCACCCGCATATCCGTGCCGAATCGCACCAAGGCGTGGCTAGCCGCCCGCGCGGTGCGCGCGGTTCGATAGTGCACGGAGTACTAAGGAGAACATCATGCACGTCGTCGTCATCGGGGCCGGCATCGCCGGCCTTGCCACCGCTGCCCTCCTCGGAAAAGAGGGCTATGAAGTTACCGTCGTAGACTCCCTAGACGAGGTCGGCGGGCGCGCGGGCAGCTATGCGGAGGCTGGGTTCCGCTGGGATACCGGACCGTCCTGGTACCTCATGCCGGATGCCTTCGACCACTTCTTTTCCCTCTGCGGTACCTCGACAGAAAAGGAACTGGATCTAGTGGGACTCTCGCCGGATTACCGCGTCTATACCGGCGGCCCCGCCGAATCCGCTACTGGCACCGGCTCGCGCCCTACCCCCGTGGATGTACATTCCGGGACCGATAATGTGGCCCAACTCTTCGAGTCGCTAGAACCAGGCGCGGGCAGCCAGGTGCGCAGCTATTTGGCAGATGCCAGCGACGCCTACCACGTAGCGCTCGATCACTTTTTGTACACCACATTTTCGGCGCCCTTGAACTTGGTGCATGCAGATATTCGGCATCGGCTAGCGCGGATTGCAGCGCTGCTTACTACTAGCTTGCAAAAGCACGTCAACGGGCAATTTTCGGATACGCGCCTGCGACAGATCCTGAGCTACCCAGCGGTTTTTCTCTCCTCCGAGCCTGCCGCGGCCCCAGCGCTGTATTCCCTTTTAAGCCATACTGACCTGGTGGAAGGTGTGCGCTACCCCCTCGGCGGATTCCACGCGGTGGTGCAGGCCATCTACCGCCAAGCGGAAAAATTCGGCGCCACCTTCCGCTTGGATGAAGAGGTCACCTCCATCACCACCACCGGCGGGTCCTCCTCCCGCGCCACCGGCGTCCGCACAACGAACGGGCATATCGATGCCGATATTGTGGTCTCGGCTGCTGACCTGCACCACACCGAAAATCAGCTGCTGCCCCGGAAGCTGCGCACCTATCCGGAGCGCTACTGGGCCCGCCGCAATCCGGGGCTGGGTACCGTGGTGGTACTCGCCGGTGTGAAGGGAAAGCTCCCGGAGCTAGCTCACCACACCTTTTTGTTCAGCCAGGACTGGGACCCCGATTTCCGCGCAGTCTTTTCCGCGCCGGAAACGGAACGTCCCCTCGGCGCCTCTGAGTCCATCTACATTTCGAAGGTTTCGGCCACCGACGCGGATGTCGCACCAGAAGGCCACGAGAACTTGTTCTTCCTCATCCCCGTACCCGCTGCAGAAGCCTACGGGCACGGCGATGCCTACCATCCCGAGGCTTCCCCGCGCGTTGCTGCTATTGCAGATGCCGCCCTCGACCAGCTTTCCCGCACCGCCGATATTCCTGACCTCCGCGAGCGAATCACCATCACGCGCAGCCTCGGACCAGCCGATTTTGCCGACCGCTATCACTCCTGGTCAGGTGGAGCTTTGGGGCCAGCACATACGCTATTTCAATCTGCGTTCTTCCGCGGGCGCAATGCCTCGCGCAAGGTGGCCGGCCTCTACTACGCCGGTGCGACCACCGTGCCGGGCGTCGGCGTGCCGATGTGCCTGATTTCTGCAGAAAACATCATCAAACGCCTGCGCGGCGATACCTCCGCTGGGCCGCTTCCCACAGATGATGCCTGAGGCCGCTCGCCGGATCGTTCTCCACTTGCCGCCCACTTCTCGCAGCGCGGCCTCCGATGCGCAACGCCTCCCGTTCGGCCTCGATTGTGGAGCCTCTGATGCGCAACCTCCTTTGTGCAACCTCCGATGCAATAGGTCCTCGGTGATAACTGAGCAAACTCGGCCCTGAGATGTAGCATTTTTCGCTCAGATATCACCGAGGAGGTTGCACTTTTGTGAAACCGATAGAACTAGGCAGAAGTAGGCGTGCGACTCGGCCTGCGAGGCACACGCGGCGGGTGCAATGGGTAAACAAAAAGGCTGCAGCCAAAGGAAGGCTGCAGCCGGTTTCGGGGCGCTAACGGGTGCCTGCGTGGGTGGGCACCGAGTGGGCGCGCCGGGTATGGGCTACTTCTGTTCTGGCTTTACCAGCGGGAAGAGCACGGTCTCACGAATGCCGAGGCCGGTCAGGGCCATGAGCAGGCGGTCCATGCCCATGCCGGTACCGGCCGTCGGCGGCATACCCTGTTCCATCGCGGCTAGGAAGTCCTCGTCCAAGACCATGGCTTCCTCATCGCCACCGGCGGCAAGGCGGGCTTGGTCCTCAAAGCGCTCGCGCTGGACGACGGGATCGACAAGCTCCGAGTAGCCGGTAGCCAGCTCGAAGCCGCGCACGTAGAGGTCCCACTTTTCGGTCACGCCGGGCTCGGAACGGTGCTGGCGGGTTAGCGGGGAGGTCTCGACTGGGAAGTTCTTCACAAAGATGGGGCCTTCCAGTTGGTCCTCGCACAGGACCTCCCAGATTTCCTCCACCAGTTTGCCGTGGCCCCAGCCTTCACCCTGCGGCACGTCGAGGCCAATGACCTTGGCAATGCCCTTCAGGGTCTCCACGTCGGTATCGATGGTGACCTCCGGCTGACCGGGGAACTTGCGCTGCAAGGCCTCATTCAGGGAAGGATACATCTCGATTTCGGGCCATTGCTCGCCGCCGAAGTCGAAATC
Organism: Corynebacterium sp. MSK310; assembly: GCF_030227355.1. Taxonomy (NCBI): domain Bacteria; kingdom Bacillati; phylum Actinomycetota; class Actinomycetes; order Mycobacteriales; family Corynebacteriaceae; genus Corynebacterium; species Corynebacterium sp. MSK310. Next base: position 34,573 of record NZ_JASPFZ010000006.1, on the reverse strand, counting down.
GGTGCCATCGGCAAGCGTGACGGTGGTAGAACCAAAGACCTCGCGGGCCACGGACTGAATGGACTCGCGGGTCATGCGGGCGCAATCATTGTAATCGCCCCAGGCGGCGTAGGTCTCCAGCATGGCGAACTCCGGCGAGTGGGAGCGGTCCACGCCCTCATTGCGGAAGTTGCGGTTGATTTCAAAGACGCGGTCGATGCCACCGACGACGGCGCGCTTCAAGTACAGCTCCGGAGCAATGCGCAGGTAGAGGTCAATATCGAGCGCATTGGAGTGGGTGATAAACGGGCGAGCGGCCGCACCACCGTGCAGGGTCTGCAGCATCGGGGTTTCGATCTCTACAAAGTCCTGGCCTTCCAGGTAATTGCGCAGCGCACGCATGACCTTCACGCGCACCATGGCGTTCTTGCGGGCCTCTTCGCGGATAATGAGGTCGTTATAGCGCTGGCGCACGCGGGTATCTTCAGCCATATCCGCGAAGGACACCGGCAGCGGGCGCAGGGACTTGGCCGCCATGGTCCATTCCTCAGCCATGATGGACAGCTCGCCACGGCGGGACGCAACCACGTGGCCGCTAACGGAAATGAAGTCGCCCAAATCCACATCGGACTTCCAGGCATCGAGGCGCTCCTTGCCCACCTTGGCCTGCGAAAGCATGGCCTGCATCTGGGTGCCATCGCCGTCCTGCAAGGTGGCAAAGCACAGCTTGCCGGTATTGCGCATGAAGATAAGGCGGCCGGCAATAGCGTGGGTGACCTCGGTTTCCTCACCAGCGGCCAGGTAGGTCACGCCCTCTTCATTGCCCGGCTCTTCGCCCTCGGCCACTACGCGGAAATCATGGCGCAATTCCTTGAGGGAGATAGTGCGCTCGACGGATACCGGGTAGGCCTCCACGCCGGATTCGAGCAGGCGATCGCGCTTCTCGCGGCGGATGCGCAGCTGCTCAGGGACATCGTTTACTTCATTATTCTTCTGCTCGCTCACGTTAGCCTAGGGTAGTCGATCCCGCCCGCTACCCGCGATTTGGCCCATAGCGCCCCTACCCCGGGAAAGATTTACGCATAGTTCACTTCGCTGTCACCTCAAGGCCAACGCACTGTTACTGGCATCCCCTTATATATATGGCTGACCCCATGTCTTATCAATATTTTCGACCTTCTTTGGAGCAGTAATAATGGCGCTTAAAGGCCGCAACCTTCTCTCTAGTCTCTTCGCATCCTCTCGTTCCAGCTTGACGTGCACCTACAAGTGCGGCAATGCCTGCTTCGGTGAATGTGAGAACAAGTCTGATAACCCATACTTCGGTGACCAGTTCTCCCGCCGTACCGCTCTGCGCGCGGGCAGCTTGTCCGTAGTAACCGTCGGCGGCGGCGCCGCGTTGGCTGCCTGCTCCAACCCGGATGAAGTCTCCAATGAAGCCTCTTCCTCCGAGGCCAAGGGGGGCAAGACTTCCGAGGCCAATGTAGAACTCACCTCCGCAGAGGGTATGAAGTTTGACCCAGTTGAGCCGAACGAAAAGGACGAAGTAGTCATCCCGGATGGCTATAAGCAGTCCGTTCTCATCGCCTGGGGAGACCCGCTGTTCAAGGATGCGCCAGAGTTTGATGATAAGAACCAGACGGCCGAGGCCGCCGAGAAGCAGTTCGGCTTCAATAACGACTTCGCCGGACTTATCGAGCACCCGGATGATGACAATCGCCTTATCTACGTCTGCTCCCACGAGTACACCACCGAGCCGCAGATGTTCCCCAACTACGATGCGGATAACCCCACCGAAGAGCAGGCCAAGATTGGTTGGGCGGGCCACGGCCACTCCATCGTGGAGGTGTCCAAGGTGGGCAATACCGGTGAACTCAAGCGCGAGTTTGGTCCGCTTAACCGCCGCATCACCGCCACGACCGAGTTCACTCTGGTTGGCCCAGCAGCCGGCTCCGAGTTTGTGAAGACCTCCGCCGATAAGACCGGCAAGCAGGTCAAGGGCACCCTGAATAACTGCTCCGGCGGCATCACTCCGTGGAACACCATGCTCTCCGGCGAGGAGAACTTTGACCAGTACTTCGCTCACGCCAACCTGGATGACAAGAAGGCACAGGAATCCCTTGAGCGCTTCGGCATGGAAGATGGTGAATCCGAGCGCAAGTGGGAGCGCTTTGATAAGCGCTTCGACGTCTCCAAGGAACCGAATGAGCCCAACCGCTTCGGCTGGATCGTAGAAATTAACCCACTGGACCCGGAGTCCACCCCGGTCAAGCACACCGCGCTTGGACGCTTCAAACACGAGGCCGGCAATATTCACATCGCTTCCGATGGCACCGTCGTGTGCTACTCCGGCGATGACTCCCGCTTCGAGTACATCTACAAGTTCATCTCCACCAAGAAGTACGAAGAAGGCAACATCGAGCACAACCTCAGCATCTTGGACCACGGCGCCTTGTACGTGGCCAAGATGGAAGGCAACTCCCCAGAAGATGAGATCGACGGTTCCGGCGTACTGCCAGAGGACGGTGCCTTCGACGGCGAAGGTAAGTGGATCAAGCTGCTGACCTCCGATACGGAGAACAACAAATTCGAGTCCCACGTCGATGGCATGTCCGCCGAAGAGGTTGCCGTCTACACCCGCGAGGCCGCCGATAAGGTGGGCGCTACCAAGATGGACCGCCCTGAAGATATGCAGGTCCACCCAGACTCTGAGAAGGTCTACGTGGCCCTGACCAATAACTCCTACCGCGGTGCTACCGGCGAAAACGCCAAGAAGAACAAGGAAGATCCGATGGAGTGGGCTCCCGTCAAGGAAAATAAGAACGGTCTGGTCATGGAGATTGAAGATGACCACGCTGGTGAAAAGTTCACCTGGAATCTCTTCCTGGTCTGTGGCGATCCGAAGGAGGCCAATACCTACTTCGGTGGCTTTGACAAGGAGAAGGTATCCCCAATTTCCTGCCCGGATAACTTGGCCTTTGATAACCACGGCAATATGTGGATTTCCACCGACGGCAACGCGCTCGAGTCCAACGACGGCCTCTACGCCGTAACCACCGAGGGCGATACCCGCGGTGAGCTCAAGTGCTTCCTGACCGTGCCGGCGGGCGCCGAGACCTGCGGCCCCATCGTCACCGATGAGCGCGTGATGGTCAACGTCCAGCACCCAGGCGAAACCGATGACGCCACCTTTGAAAAGCAAACCTCCCACTGGCCAGAGGGGGGCACGTCCACCCCACGCCCAGCAGTGGTTGTGGTGTGGAAGAAGGACGGAAATATCGGCGTCGATAAGAATTAAACGCCACTCGGTTTAAGCACCCACCGCGCGGCCCTCGTTCCTCTCGGAGCAGGGGCCGTGCTTTTCGTCTATCCACTGCGACTGAACTAAGAGGTGTACTCCGACCCGCCTGCCAAATATAAATCTGCCCACCGGTCTCCCCCACAAGCAAATAGATACGTGAGTTATGGCATACTGTCCGCACGTGTGAGACACGCCACCTTCCCGCCTATGAGGAGACACACACTATGAACTCTCTTGTCCTCGCCATTGTCGGCATCGCGATGATGGCCGCCGGCTACCTGCTCTATTCCAAGTTCCTGGGCAAGAACATCTTCCGGTTATCTGAGAACTACACCACCCCAGCGCACCGCCTCAAAGACGGCGTGGATTATGTTCCCACCAATAAATATGTGCTGTGGGGCCACCACTTCACCTCCGTGGCGGGTGCGGCACCGATTATCGGCCCGGCAGTGGCCGTCATTTGGGGCTGGCTCCCGGCATTCCTGTGGGTCACGTTAGGCACCTTCTTCATTGCCGGCATGCACGACTTGGGTGCGCTGTGGGCCTCGCAGCGACACAAGGGTCAGTCGATTGGTACGTTGTCGGGGCGCTACATCGGCAAGCGCGGGCGCAACCTCTTCCTCATCGTAATCTTCTTGCTGCTGCTCATGGTCAATGCCGCGTTCGCCGTGGTGATTTCGAACCTGCTTATTTCCACCCCCTCGGCGGTCATTCCCACGTGGGGTGCCATTGCCGTCGCGCTGCTGATTGGCCAGGCCATCTACCGCTTGAACTGGAACCTGCCGCTGGTGTCCCTCGTGGGCGTGGTGGCGCTGTACTCGCTGATGGTTTTGGGCGACCGCTTCCCGGTCGTGCTACCGGAGACGGTCCTGGGCATTCCCGCCAACGGCGTGTGGATCATCCTGCTATTTATCTACGCCTTCATCGCTTCGCTGCTGCCTGTGTGGGTGCTGCTCCAGCCGCGCGATTACATCAATGGCCTGCAGCTTTTCGTGGGTCTTATCATCTTGTACGGCTCCTTTCTCATCACCCGTCCGGAGCTCGCCGCCCCTGCCGTGCGCGAAAACGTTCCTGACGGCACCCCGGGGATTTTCCCGCTGCTTTTTGTCACCATCGCCTGCGGTGCCATCTCTGGTTTCCACGGCATTGTGGCCTCGGGTACCTCGTCTAAGCAGATTGATAAGGAAACCGATGTCCGCTTCGTGGGCTACTTCGGTGCTGTGGGCGAGGGTCTGCTGGCGCTCGGCACCATCATCGCCACCACCGCTGGCTTTAAGACCCTGGCAAATTGGGAGGAAATCTACGCCGAGTGGAACGCCGGCGGCGTCAATGCCTTCGTGCAAGGCGGCGGCGCGCTGATGAACGAGGGTCTGGGCATTCCCACCTCGCTGTCTGCCACCATCCTGGCGACGATGGCCGTGCTCTTCGCCGCCACCACCATGGACTCCGGCGTGCGCCTGCAGCGCATCGTGGTCCAGGAAATCGGCGAGATCATGGGTATCCGCATCACGGCCCTAGTCTCTACCATCATCGCGGTGGGCCTGGCCTTCGGCCTGACCTTCTCTGCGGGCGCGGACGGCTCCGGCGGCATGACCATCTGGCCGCTCTTCGGTACCACCAACCAGCTCATGGCCAGCCTGTCCTTGGCCATCGTCGTGGTCATCCTCACCCACCTGCGCCGGCCCACCCTGCCGGTTATCATCCCGCTCATCTTCGTCACCATCATGTCTCTGTGGGCAGCGCTGCTACAGCTCAAGTCCCTGTTCGCGGATCAGAACTGGCTGCTCTTCGGCATGGACGTCGTCATCGTCATCGCCTCCATCTGGGTCATCGTGGAGTCGATCGGCGCTATCTCCAACGCGCGCAAGGAACCGCCGCTGGAGTGGACCGATGATGATACCGACGCTCCCCTTCCCCAGCATGCTCGACAAGCTTAAGGCCTTCGGTGCGGGGCTCAACGAGTTCTACCAAGCCCCGTACCGCGCCGTCTTTGCCAAGGCCCAGCAGCAAGAAGATGACCTTTTTATGATGCTGGTGGCCTCGGAGGCGCTCGGCATCCCCAACCCCGCCAGCTACTACACGCTGGAGCTTTTGCCGCTGGTTTACGAAGATTTCCACGCCTGGCACACGCGCATGGGCATGGATAAATCACCCCTGGAGAATATTCAATGCTGCTAGAAACCGCGCCCATCATGTTCTTTGGTGGCAAGGGCGGCGTGGGCAAGACCACCCTCGCCACGGCCACGGCCCTGTCGCTTTCCCAGGACCACAACGTGCTATTGGTCTCCACGGATCCGGCGCACAACCTGGGACATATCTTTGAAGCCACGCTTTCCGATGCCCCCACTCACCTCACCCCATCCCTCTCCGCCATCGAGCTCGATCCTGCCCGCGCCACCGAGGAACACCTCGCGAACGTGGGCGCCTCGATGCGCCGCTTCATGCCGGAGCACCTGCACGGCGAGGTAAAAAAGCACCTAGACTTGGCCCGCCAATCCCCCGGCACGCAGGAAGCGGCGCTCTTGGAGCGCATGGCCACCTTGGTCGCAAATGCTAACGAGTATGACTACCTCATCTTCGATACCGCCCCGTCCGGTCACACCTCCCGGCTGATGGCCCTGCCAGAAATCATGGCTGCCTATACCGATGGGCTGCTTGCCCGGCGCGAGAAGTCCGATAAATTCGGCTCATTGGTGCGCGGGATGTCCGCGGAATCCGGCGCCGATAATGATCCGGTGGACCGGCGCAATCAGGAAATCCGCGCCACGCTCTTCCAGCGCCGCGAGCGCTTCGAGCACCTGCGCACTGCGCTGACCTCAAAGAAGACCGTGTTCCACATCGTGCTCACCGCCGAGCGCCTGCCCGTCTTGGAATCTTCCGAGTTCCACGCGGATCTCACCGGCAATGGCGTGCGGGTGGGCTCCATGCTGGTCAACCGCCGCACGCCCGCGGACCAAGGCGAGTTCTTGGCCTCCCGGCGCGCCGCCGAAGACGAGGCCCTGGCGCTCTTGCACGATAAGCTTCCCGATACCCCAGTCCACGAGATCCCCTGGCTCCCAGAAGAGGTGGGAAGCCCCGAAGCCGTGGCGCGGCTGGCGGAGCATCTATAGCGATCTGGAACGATCTCTAACGGCCCATCCAGCACCCAGCGACCTCGGGTGAGATCGCAGTCTGCTAAAACGGTGAATATGACTTTGCTCACCAATGACTTCCTGTCCCAATTGCGCGAGGAGGCTGCAGCGGACTCCCAGCTGCGCGTCGCGCGCAATGCCATTACCAGCGTAGGGGTGGCCAAGGCGGCCCTCGACCGCGACCGCATTACCGCGCTCTACCCCACCACCGAGGTAAAACTCGATAGCCTCGGCGTCACCGACCAGATGCGCTCCGGGCGCTGCTGGATGTTTGCCGCGCTCAACGTATTCCGCCACCGCGCGGCCAAGGAGCTCAATATCGATGACTTTGAGTTTTCCTTTACCTACCTGCAGTACTTCGACAAACTAGAGCGCGCCAACTTCGCGCTCAACCAGCTGTTGGATCTCACCGAGGATGGCACCGACTGGGATGACCGCGACGTGGCTACTTCCCTCGAGCTCACAGGCGAAGACGGCGGCTGGTGGTCATTTTTCACCAACCTCGTGGACAAGTACGGCGCCGTCCCGGCCGAGGTCATGCCGGAGGTGCACTCGTCCGGCCACACCGCGCAGATGAACCGCGATATCGCCACCATCATCCGCCGCGCCGCGCACCGTGCGGTGGAAGGTGAGGGGGATCGCGGGGGCATTATCAAGCAAGCCCGCACCGATATACAACGCGTGCTCGCCATTCACCTGGGCGCCCCGCCCGAGGAATTTACGTGGAGCTACCGCACCAAGGACGAGCAATTCTTCCGCGTGCACTCCACCCCGCGCGAGTTTGCGGATAAGTACCTGCCGAAGTTGGACGAGTACGTCGTGCTTGCCGATGACCCCCGTGCCACCAACGACAAGCACCGCTACTACACCAGCGCTGGAGTAAATAACGTCGCTGGTGGAAAAGCCGCCGGTTACCTTAACGTCGATGTGGACGAGCTGCGCGCCGCCGCGCGCGCCAGCATCGAAGCCGGCGAACCGGTGTGGTTTAGCTGCGATGTCTCCCGCCAGTTCTCCTTCCAGAACGCCGTGTGGGACGAAGGCCTCGTTGATACCGATGGCCTCTACGGCATCGATTCCAGCATGAGCAAGGAGGAGCGCTTTACCTCCGGCGAATCTGCACCCACCCACGCGATGGCGCTGACCGGAGTTGATGGTGCACCCCGTGCATGGCGCGTGGAGAACTCCTGGGGCACCAAGCCGCCGCGCAAGGACGACGCCGACGAGGTACCCGGCAAGGGCTTTGCCACGATGTCGGATGAATGGTTCGGCGAAAACGTCTTCCACATCGCCGTGCGCAAGGAATTTCTCACTTCCGAGCAGCAGCAAGCACTAGAGACCGAGCCCGTTGAGCTTCCCTTCTGGGACCGGATGAACTAAGGAGTATCGAAAAATGAATGAGATTAATCCACAGGAAGTTCACACCACCAACGCCACCCTCACCAGCGAGCCGGCCATCAGGGCGGCGCGGAATGCGGTGGCGCAGGAGGGCATCGATAAGCTGAGCGTCGACCGCGACCTCGTGCGCGAGCTCACCACGGCGACCAGCCACAAGCTCGATAAGTGGGGCGCGGCCAACCAGAAGGCTTCTGGCCGCTGCTGGATTTTTGCGGGCCTGAATTCCCTGCGCGGTGACATCATGGACCGCACCAACATCAAGGATTTCGAGCTTTCGCAGACCTACCTGTACTTCTACGACAAGCTGGAAAAGGCCAATTGGTTCCTCACCGCGGTAGACGAGCTCAAGGAGCGCGATATTACGGACCGCACCTTGACCAAGCTCATGGATGACCCCATCGGCGATGGCGGCCAGTGGTCCATGTTCGTCTCGCTGGTGGAAAAGTACGGCGTGGTGCCCAAGTACGCCATGCCGGAGACCGCGTCCTCCGAGTCCAGCGCCATGCTCAACCGCAACCTGCAGACCGTCCTGCGCCGCGCCGCCCACCAGATCCGCGCGGGCAAGTCTGGGGCGCAGGAGCAGGCGCTTGCCGATGTCTACCGCATCCTCACCGCCAACCTCGGCCTCCCGCCCACAGAGTTCCAGTGGCAGTACCGCGATAAGGACGATAACTTCCACCGCGAGGGCACCTATACCCCGCAGGACTTCGCCCGCGAATACCTCCCCAAGGACCTGGGCGAGTATGTCTGCGTGGTCAATGACCCGCGCAATTCCTACGGTGAGCTCTACACCGTGGATTACCTGGGCAACGTCGCCGGTGAAAAGGTCACCTACCTCAACGCCCCGGTTGAGGTATTGCGCGATGCCACCCGCTCTGCCATCGAGGATGGCCAGCCCGTCTGGTTCGGCTGCGATACCAGCCAGCAATCCGATGCCGATAGTGGCATCTGGGCCAAGCGCTTGCACGATTATGAGGGGCTGTATGGGGTGGAAATGGGCATCGAAAAGCCAGACCGCCTCCGCCTGCACGAGTCCCTGATGACGCACGCGATGGTCTTTACTGGCGCAGATATTGCCGAGTCCGGCGAGGTCACCCGCTGGCGCGTGGAGAATTCCTGGGGCACCGAGAAGGGCGATAAGGGCTTTTGGACCATGGCCGATGACTGGTTTGACGAGTACGTCTTCGAAATCGCCGTCCACCCGTCCCGCCTGCCTGAGCAATACCAGGAAGCGCTCAAGTCCACCGAGATCACCACCCTGCCGGCGTGGGATCCGATGGGTGCGTTGGCGAACTAGCGCAGTGGCGCGGGTGGCGCGGGGAGACCCGCGCCACGTGATGTGGCGTTCGTTTGCGTTGCGTGACGCTGCGTTCGTTTGCGTGGGGTGACGCGGTGGCCTCACGCCACGTGGCGGACGTACAGCATGCAGGTAAGGTCGCGGTCCTTATCGATGGAGATTTCCTTCTCCCCCACCCGCTCAAAACCGCGGGAATCGTAGAACTGATAGGTGCAGCCATCGTCGGTGTAGAGGTAAATATCCTTGCCGGGGTGGCGCTCCTCAAAGGCCTCGAGGAGCGCGGTGCCCACGCCCTTCACGCCCGAGTTTGGGTCAGCGACGAGGAAGCCGATTTCACCATCCACGGTGTTTTCGGCCAAGTAGCTTAACAACATGTCCTCGTTCGCGGCATCGTAATCCTCGCGGTGGCCGCCAGGGCGCAGGCTGTTGAAAAGATCCACGGCCTTGACATAGGCCTTGCGCCACCACGGATACGGCAGCGCTGGTTCGCCTTTAATCGATGCCAAAATCACGCCGAGGAAACGCCCATCATCGGCATAGGCTGCCAAGATATCGGTGGCCTGGGCGCGCTCTAAATCCCAAAAATAACGGCCATAGGCTCGCTCGAAACGCGGGTTCTTCACAAACCAGTGCAGGTGCATGCCTTCGATGGCAAACTCAATCGCCTTGGGCTCATCGCGCGGGTCGAGGTCGCGGATGTAGATTTCGGTCATTAGTCCTCCGGGGATTGGTTTTGTTCGCGCTGCTTTTCGCGCTCAAGCTCGGCCTTAGCCTCGTGCTCTTCAATATTAGTGAAACCAATCCCCAACGGCAGGCCAACGTTGTCAATTACTCTGACTCCGCCAATGGTGGCAGCAACCAGCAGGCGGGCATCGCCCTCGGCAGGCGGTTCGCCCAGATCGCGGCCGCGCACTTCTAAGTATTCCGGTTCTACTCCGGCGGCTTCTAGGACACCTGCGGCAACCTCGCGGACCTTTTCCGCGCCTGCCTCGGCAGCGTGTGCACCAGCGGTAAGCGCGGCGGACAGGGCGGCTACGTCCTCGCGCTTATCTTCAGGCACGCGCGTATTGCGCAGGCTCATCACTACGCCATCGGGCATGCGCACGGCGGGAACGCCCTGCACACGAACCCCCAGGTGCAAGTCCTGCACCGCATGATGAATGGCCAAGAGCAGCTCGTAGTCCTTCTCACCGATAAGCACATCGGTGGGCGATAGCGCCATCATCAGCGTGAGGTAAAGGGTGAGTTCGCCGGATAGGTCTGGTTCTAAGCCTGCTGGGAAGTCTGCGGCATCGCGAGGCGAGATTGTAATCCGGCGGCCATGCGGCCAGAGCTTCTCGGGAGTGTAATCCCAAATGACATCCACGCCCTCGGCGCGCAGGAGATCTACGTCCTCGCCGCGAGGCTCTTGGAGAGCCACGACGGTCATCGCGCCACGAATACGGCGGGCCGCTCGCACCAGCGCGATATGCCCTGCATGCACGCCGGTGGTCAGTGGTACGAAGGCCACGGGGCGACCGGTCTTGCGCAGGGCGCTTCCCACCATGCGGATGCGATCGACCTCGCTGACAACGGTGGCTTGTCCCATCTTCAAGCTCATCGGGATTCCTCCTGCAAGGCCCACATTTCTAATTCGGTGCGGTCTTCTACTTCGCCTAAGCGCCGAGCGGTTTCTAAGTAGTGGCGGCGCATTCCGGGATCCGTGGCCCCGCGATAGGCCGCAATGATGTCCTCTGAATCGATGTCGAATTCGGACGGTGGAATCTCATCGAACTCGGCAAAGAAATTGGCTTCAACGGCAGCTGCTAGGTGCAGGCGGCTAAGCATTTCTATGTAGTAGGAGCGGGCGGCGAAGGCGGGACGCTCGGCATCGGAAAGCGGCACTGCGTGCGCCCGGAATTCGCTCAATACGAAGTCAGCAATGCTCTCACCCAGCTCATCCAGCGTGGATACTGCCCAGCGCCCGCCTGCCATGGGCGCTATTGCCGCCACGATGCAACCGTGAGTCTCCAGCGGATCGAGGCCTTGCACACCCCGCGACAGGCAGGTATGGAAAGCGATCAGGCCCTTGTGCACGTGGTCCTCGACAAGCTCTACGGCAGCATCCAACCGTGTCTCACCCACCGCTAGAATCAGCGCCTGGAAGGAGTCAAGCTCGGCCGGATCATCAAGCATCTCCACGGTATGGCCGGCGCGCTCCATGGCATTGGCTAAGGAAATCCCGGCGAGGCTGCGCCCGAAAAGGGCAACGCGCATGCGTGGTGGACGCATTTATTTATCCTTCTTCATCTGTGCCAGAAGCTCCGAGACGGACACGGAACCATCGCGCTGTTCATCGCTGCGGCGGCGACCACGGGTCTGCTGCTGGCGGCGCGTGGCCGCTTGCTTCTGCTCAGCAGCCACGTGGTGTCCCGAGCCCTTGTATTCCTCGCGCGCATCCTTGCCGGTGGTCTGCTGCGGGATGTTTTGGGTCACCGCATCGGAAGCCTGCTCAGCTGCGGTATCAGCCTCTGGCTTGCGGTGGCTACCGCGGGCGCCAGAGTGCGCCGCGCTGCCAGTTCCCGCGGGCTGGGAGCCCTGGCGCTTGATCTCAGAATCTCCGCCCGAATCCCAGCGTACGGCCTGGAAGCTGCCGGTATCGAAGGAAACGTCCTTTGGCTTCTGGTCCGCGCTGGCTGGCGTGGGGGCATCGGCAAGCTGCTCGGAGTGGGCGGGCTTAGCGGTGTTTTCGGCCCGGGAAGAGCTACGCTGCGCGCGGGTGTGTTGGCTGATGATGTCATTGAGCGGGTTCGAGTCCGCATGCGCGCCGGAGGGTTGATTGCCCAAGCGGCCAGCGATGGCATCGGCAGACGGCGCACCGGAAGACGCCTGCTCAAAGTCGACGTTTTCTTCCCTGCGGTGGGACGCCGCGGCGGTCTGTGCCTCCAGCTCCATGATGCGGCGCGCCTCCGCGTGCAAGGCGGCGGGCTCGTAGGTGAACTCGTGGCCGGACAAGTCCTCAATCTGCTTCCGGATAGAGGCCAGCTCGGTGCGAATCTCATCGAGGATCTGCTGATCCGGCAGCTCCTTGCCCTCGGCTGCGCGGGCCTGCTTGAGCTCCGCGCGGTGGGCGCGCTCCTGCAGCTCCAGCTTGGTCACGGATTCCTCGGCCTGGCGGCGGTAGCGCATCACCAAGAAAAAGCCCACTACCGCGGCCCACAGGGCGGCAATCAGCGCAATCTTGAGCGCCGCTGCCGAGCCGGAAATGAGCATGACGATGCTGGCGATAACGGCCAAGATGACGAGGGCGATAATCCCAATTTGTCCCCAATCCGGCGAGGACGACGAGTTTTTGGAAGAAGAGCGCGGCTGAGTCATGTTCCCTAATGTACCGCTTGAAGCCCGTCCGGTGGCGGCGGGGTCTCGCAGTGTCGCTCCAATCGCAGGCCAGCCGCGGACATGACGATGCCACCAATCGCGGATGCGAGCACTCCCACCAGATCATCAGAAGCCGCGACAAGGGTGCCCGCATTCGGGATGACGTAGACCGCCACCCCTGCATAGAGCCCGCCGACGATCGCACCCGTCCACGCCGAGGCCTTGCCCACCAGCATAAACTGCGCGATGGTCATGGGATTAAGCTGCGAATTATCTAGCCCGATGCCGTGATCCTCATCGGTGGCCTTATCCACCTTCCAAGTAAGCCCCAAGCACACCACCACCATGAGCCACAGCGTCGCCGAGACCGTGACTGGGATGGCCATCATGGAGCCATAAAAGCGCGTGGTGAGGATGGCCGCCGCGGCGGCCATGAATACCCCTACGCCGATAAGCGCACCGAACGAGGTTCGTTTCATCACTCCTCCATCAGGCCCAAGCGGTGGATATCGGCGGTCTCCTGCGGGTTCAATGCGGAAACCAGCGTGGAGACATCCTTTCCCTTCAATTTAGCAGCGCCATCGGCGGCTAACCAGGGAATAAGCACGAATGCGCGCTCGTGAGCAAAGGGGTGCGGGACCGTAAGTTCCGGATCGGAGGAGCTGTAGCCCTCAATATCGACGATGTCCACATCCAGGGTGCGCGGGCCCCAGTGGCGCACGCGCACGCGCTCTGCCGCTTCTTCCAGCTTCTGGCCGCGCCGTAAGAGCTCCAGCGGGCTCTCTTGGACGTCCACGATGAGCACCGCATTCAAAAATTCATCCTGGTCCGTTACTCCCCACGGCGGGGTGGCATAGACGGGCGAGGCCGCCACGATGTCCTCACGGAACTCCGTAAACACCGTCCGCAAAAGCTCCACGCGGTCATCCATATTGGAGCCGATGGATAGTACCGCGCGCATTACTTACTCCCGGGGTTCGTGCCGGGGCGCTGCGCGTCGGCTCCCTTCGGAGTCCCCTCCTGCGAGGCGGGCCGTGGGGCACCGGTGCGCGCGTGCTTGCGGGAGCGGCGGGCGACGACGGCGACATCGGCAAAAGTGCGCGGTATCGGCGCCTTGGGCTTGTGCACGGTTACTTCCACCGCGTGCAGGTCTGCAAAAGAAGCCATGATGGTATCGGCCACCTCGCTAGCGACGGTCTCGATGAGGTCGCGGGAGGGGCCTTCGACGATGCTGGCGGCGACATCGGCAAGCTCTGCGTAATTGATGGTTTTGGTCAGATCATCGTGAGCTGCGGCCTCAGCAAACTCGGACCAGCAGGTGATATCGACGATGAAGGGCTGGCCGGTGCGCTTCTCCTCCTCAAAGACGCCGTGGTAGCCAAAGCATTCCAGGCCGGTTAATTCGATGCGATCTGCCATGGTTAATTCCTTTCCGTACCCATCGCGGTAGAGGTCACTGAGCCAGTGCCGGTGGCGGCATTGCGGTAGCTGCCGGTGGCATTGGCGCCGCCCACATAGGACTTGCCGGCGTTCCACGCGGCGGCCACGTCGACGGCATCGCGGGATACGCCCACCTCGTGCACGCGCACGCCCCACGCCCCCATCTGGGCGGAGATGGCGGTCACGGCGGCGGTTGCGGGATCAGCAAGCAGCGGGCTGGCCTCTACCCCGCGGTCTTCCCGGATGGCGGCGAGGAAGCGCTTGCGCGAGGCGCCCACCAAGATGGGGAACTCGCCATCTAGGAACTCGGGAAGGGCATTAAGTAGCGCCCAGTTATCCTGCGGGCTCTTGGCAAAGCCGAGGCCCGGATCCAGCACGATATTTTCCTTTTTCACGCCCGCATCCAGGGCGTTATTGCTCAGGCGGGCGAGGGTCTCGTGCACATCGCGGACCACATCGCCGCCGTGATCCGCCGTGCCCGCCGCGGATCCGAACGCGCCTTCCTGCAGCGTGCGCCAGTGCATGAGGCAGACGGGCACGCCGGCATCGGCCATGGCGGCATACATTTCAGGATCGGCGAGGCCGCCAGAGACATCATTAATCATGTCCACCCCAGCCGCGGCCGCAGCGGTGGCAACCGAGGCGCGCATCGTATCCACCGAGGTGCGAATGCCCTGCTCGTGCAGCGCCTGGATGACCGGGACCACGCGGTCGGCTTCTTCCTGCGCCTCCACGCGCACCGCGCCCGGGCGGGTGGATTCGCCGCCCACATCGATCATGTCCGCGCCCTGTTCCACCAGCTCGCGGGCATGAGTGGTGGCGCCGTCAAAGTCGAGCCACCGCCCGCCATCGGAAAAGGAATCCTTCGTAACATTCACGATGCCCATGACGAGCGTGCGCTTCGCGATGGTCAATTCTCCAACTGAGGAAGCCGGGTGCACTGCGTTCTCCTTTTCGCTCGACAAACTCGACTGCGTACGCGCTACGTACGGATGAAGCTCAACACTTCCGCGCGCGAGGCCGCGTTATTTTTGAACCCGCCGCGCACCGCGGAGGTCGTTGTGGTCGCGCCCGGCTTGCGGATGCCGCGCATGGCCATGCACAAGTGCTCGCACTCGATGACGACGATGACGGATTGGGCCTCGAGGACATCCACGAGGGCATCGGCAATCTGCTGGGTCAGGCGCTCCTGGACCTGCGGGCGCTTGGCGTACATATCCGCCAGGCGAGCCAGCTTGCTCAGCCCGGTGACGTGTCCGTCCTTGCCGGGGATATAACCAATATGCGCCACCCCATAAAACGGCACGAGGTGGTGCTCGCAGGTGGAATAGATGGGAATATCGCGCACCAAGACCAGTTCCTGATGATCCTCGGCGAAGGTCTTGTGCAGCACCTCCGTCGGATCCTCGTGCAGGCCGGCGAATACCTCGCGGTAGGCGCGGGCCACACGTGCCGGGGTTTCGCGCAGGCCTTCGCGGTCAGGGTCCTCGCCCACGGCAAGGAGCAGCTCGCGAACGGCCGCCTCCGCCCGCTCCTGGTCATACGGCGCGTGGGCGGGCACCTGCTGGTTATCAGTGTGATTCTCAGACATGCACGTACTTCTTACTCTTTATCATCGCGCGACTTTTCCGCATCGCGCGCGTAGGGATTATCGCGGTGGGAAGACTCATTCCAGCCTGGGGTGAACCATTGGCTGGTTTCTCCCTCTGGCTTGTGGTGCTTGCCCCTGCTTTCCGATGCCGAATCCGATCGCCCTTCCCCGCCGTCGCGCTCCCCGCGGTCGTTGCGGACGTGGTCGCTCCGGTCGGCGCGGTCGCCGCGCTCGCTCTGGTCCGCGCGGTCGTTCTGGTTGTTTCGGCCGCTGCGGCCATCGCTGCGGCCGCTGCGGTTCTCGGAATCGCTGCCTGCGCCGTGCAGCTCGCGCACTGTTTCGGGGTTCACGTAGTCGCCAGCGTGCTGGCCAAAGTTAAAGCCAACCTCGCCCTTGAGCTCTTCGCCGGCGAGGCGGCGCTCGCGGGCGGCCCGGGAGGCATCGAGAAGCGTCATGCGTTTAGGAAGCTCCTCGCCGCGCTCCTTGGCCAGCTCGACCGGCGTCTTGACCGGTGCGTAACCAATCTGGCGCGGGAAACGATCGTCTTCGCCGGGGAAGACATCATAGGCATCGCGCGGCACGATGCCGTCGAAGATGCTCTCCAGATCCGGCCGGCGCAGGGTCTCCTTCTCAAGGAGAGCCTCGGCCAGCTTGTCCAGGAACTCGCGGTTGGTGCGCAGGATGTCGTAGGCCTGCTCGTGCGCGCGCTCGAGGAGGTAGCGCATCTGCTCGTCGATCTTGGCGGCAACGTCATCCGAGTAATCGATGGAGCCGCCGCCCCCGCCCATCTGGCTGAATGGATCGCCCTGCTCCTGGCCGTACTTGACGGTGCCCAGGTCGGGCGAAAAGCCATATTCGGTCAGCATCGCGCGGGCGATCTTGGTGGCGTTCTCGATATCGGAGGACGCGCCCGTGGTGGGAGCACCGAAGACCAATTCCTCGGCGGCGCGGCCGCCCATGGCAAAGACCAAGCGGGAAAACAGCTCATCGCGGGTGTACATGCCCTTGTCGTCTTCCTGCGAGGTCATGGCGTGGCCACCGGTGCGGCCGCGGGCCAGGATGGTGACCTTGTACACGCGCTCGATGTCCTTGAGCGCCCACGCGGACAGGGTGTGGCCGCCCTCGTGGTACGCGGTGACCTTCTTCTCGTGCTCGGAGATGATCTTGCCCTGGCGCCGTGGCCCGCCCACCACGCGGTCGGTGGCCTCTTCCAGCGCGTCATAGGTAATGACGTTGCCGCCGATGCGGGCGGTGAGAAGCGCGGCCTCGTTAAGCACATTGGCAAGGTCCGCACCGGACATGCCGGCGGTGCGCTTGGCCAGCTGCGCCACATCGACCTCTTCTGCCAAGGGCTTGTCCTTGGCGTGCACGCGCAGGATCTGCTCGCGGCCGGCCAGGTCCGGGTTGGTGACCGGAATCTGGCGGTCGAACCGGCCCGGGCGCAGCAACGCCGGGTCCAAAATATCGGGGCGGTTGGTGGCCGCGATGAGGATAACGCCCTCGCGGTCGCCAAAGCCGTCCATCTCAACCAGCAACTGGTTCAGGGTCTGCTCGCGCTCATCGTGTCCGCCGCCGGTACCGGATCCGCGCTGGCGGCCCACGGCGTCGATCTCGTCCACGAAGATGATGCACGGGCTGTGCTCCTTGGCCTGCTTGAACAGGTCGCGCACGCGGGAGGCACCGACACCGACGAACATCTCCACAAAGTCCGAACCGGAGATGGAATAAAACGGCACACCGGCCTCTCCCGCAACGGCGCGGGCCAACAGCGTCTTACCGGTGCCCGGAGGGCCATAAAGCAGCACGCCGCGCGGAATCTTCGCGCCCAAGTCGTGGTAGCGGGTCGGATCTTCCAGGAAGTCCTTGATTTCCTGCAGCTCATCCACGGCCTCATCCGCGCCGGCAACGTCCTCGAAGGTATTGGTCGGCATATCCTTGGTCAGCTCCTTGGCCTTGGAGCCGCCGATGCCGAACATGCCACCGGCGCCCTGCTGCATGCGGGACATGAGCCAGAACAGCAGGCCGAAGAGGATGACCATCGGCAGCAGGAAGCTGAGCATGGAGCCCAAGAAGGAATCCTGGGTGACGTTGGTCTGATACTTCTCCGCACCCGAATCCTTGACCGCATCAAAGACCTGCTCGGAGGCGCGTGCGGGGTACTGAGACACGATCTCTTCAACGCCCTCGCGCTCTTCTACCGTGATTTCGTCCTTGAGCTTGATGCGCAGGCGCTGCTCGCGGTCATCAATTTCTACTTCGTCAACGTTTTTATCCTGCAGCTGTTTTAGGGCCACGGAGGTATCCGCGTCCACGTATCCGCGGGTCTCGTTGCTAAAGAACGTAAAGGCATACAGCGCTACGAGGATCAGCGCCGCAATGCCGCCGTAGCGAAGGAGTTTATTGTTTTTCATTACTGCGCGATTTTAGTTGGTGGTATAGACATCAGGGTGAAGGGTGCCCACAAAGGGCAGGTCGCGGTAGCGTTCCGCGTAGTCAAGGCCATAGCCAATGACGAACTCATTGGGGATATCAAAGCCCACATCGAGCAGATCGATCTGCGCCTTTACCACTTCCGGCTTGCGCAACAAGGTCACCACATTGAGCGACTTCGGGTTGCGCCCCCGCAGGTTGCGAATGAGCCAGGATAGCGTCAGGCCCGAGTCGATGATGTCCTCCACAATGACCACATCGCGCCCGGCAATATCGCGGTCCAAGTCCTTCAAGATGCGCACCACCCCAGAAGAAGACGTGGAGGCGCCGTACGAGGAGACGGCCATAAACTCCAGCTCCGAGGGGATGGATAGCTTGCGCGCGAAGTCCGTCAGGAAAAAGGCCGCACCCTTTAATACGCAGACCAAAAGCAGGTCTTGCTCAGCGTCGGCATATTTCTCAGACACCGCATCCGCCAGCTGCTGGACGCGGTCTTTGATTTCCTCTTCCGTGATGAGGATTGCTTCTACATCGTCTCCGTAGCGGTTTGCGGGGACGGCGAAGTCTTTCTTGTCGTGCACGTGTGCGCTCCTTTAATGACCAGACAATAGTGCCAGTTTGCCACCTATACGTGCTACTTCCAACCTCTGCCCCGCCTGCCGCGCCGAACTCACAGCCACCGGCCCTTGTCCGTGCCAGTTGGTACACAGCTTGCCGATGCCCCCGATCCCCTCCCTCGTCACCTTCACTCCCCGCTCGATGAGCCAGGCTGCAATAGCGCGTCGGCGCCGCGGCTCCGGCAGCGCGGCCAATTCCGCACAGTCCGCGGTGGCCGGCGTGGCGAGGTATTCTTCATCGCGCGCGGTATCCATCGCCGCCTGCGCCAACGCCGGTACCGCATCACCGCCGATAACCCGCGACAACTCTGGGATGATCTCCCGGCGCAGCGCTACCCGCCGAAAATCCGTATCCGCGTTCTGCGGGTCCTGCCACACGTCCAGCCCCAGCTCCGCGCACGCACCCTCCGTATCGGCACGGCGCACTTGAAGGAATGGCCGCACCACGCGCGCGCCTTCCACTATTGCCCGCTCCGGCATGCCGGCCACCCGCCCGCGCAGAGCGCCAAGAAGGAGCGTTTCCGCCTGGTCATCGGCCGTATGCGCCACGGCAATCTCCAGCGGCCCTTCTCCCCCGCGTGCGGCCGCGGACATCGCTCGGTAGCGCTCTTGCCGAGCCACCGCTTCCAGCGAATTCCCCCCTTTGTCCGGCACTTGCACTGCGAGCACTCGTGCCCGCGCACCCAAACTCTCTGCTTGCCGAGCGGCCTTCTCTGCCTGCTCACGCGAACCGTCTTGCAAGCCGTGATCCACGCATAATGCGATTACGTCGTGGCCCTCCGCGATCATCGCCGCGCACAGCGCTAAAGAATCCGCGCCGCCGGATAGCCCCACCGCCACGGCGTGGCCCATCTTCGCCGCGCGGACCGCTCGCCGGCAGCTCAAAAAGTGCGGCGAGACCCGCGGCCAAAACGGCGTTACTCCAGGCTGTGGACTCATTTAGAACTCGTGCAGCGCCGCGGCAAGGTCATCTTGGGCCGCACGCGCCGCCATAATCTCGCCATCATTGACCAAGAACGCAAAGGAATACACGCGCCCGGATTGGCCCTGCGCGGTGCCCGCCAGCGCGGATACCCCCGTCAACGTGCCGGTCTTCGCGCGGACAAATCCGCGCGCCGCTGACTCCCCGTAGCGCTCGTGCAGCGTTCCGTCTCCTCCTGCGACCGGCAGATACGCCGCCAAGGGGCGCAGCTGCGGATCCTCGACCGCGCCGTTAACAATCTCCGCCAGCACGCTCGCGCTCAACCGGTTATCTACAGAAAGGCCCGAGTTGTCCTTGATATCCACGCCGCTGACATCGAACCCGTGCTCGCGCAGCACGTCCAGCGTGGCTTGGGTACCTGCTTGGAAGCTGGGGTTTTTGCCGCGGGCATCGGCAAGCTCGCGGGCAATAGCCTCCGCCATGACGTTATCGGAATGCCGCACCATCTCCAGCGCGCGCTCGCCTAGGGGATCCGACTCAACGCTGGCCAGCTGCTCTGTGCCTTCCGTCACCGTGCCGGGGGCGAATTTATCCGTGCCCAGGCGTTTGGCCAGCTCGCCCGCAACATCGAGGGCCGGGGTGTGGCTGCGCGGCACATCGCCCTCCGTAGCGCCCATGCGCCCGCCGTACAACATGGCCGGCTCCATGGGCGCGACGAAACCCTCGTCGACGTTTTCCGGATCCCAGCCCGGCGCCTGCGGCTCGCCCGCCCACGCGGAGGTATCGATGTACACGCCCGCCACCTGGGTGCCGGTCTTTTTAATCTGATCCGCCAGGTCATCGAGCTGCTCGTTGGTCATCCAGACATCGCCAGCCGCCTTGATCACCACATTGTTCGGGTCCTTGCCGCGGTAGACCTTGGTAGTAATCCGCTTCGACTCATCCAGGGCCAGCGTTGCCGCGGCGGTGGTCAGCACCTTCGTCGACGAAGCCGGGGTCAGCGCCTTATCCTCATCACTCTCCCAGACCACCGTGCCGGTCTCACTATCGATTACCTGCCCGCCAAAGGTAGCCAAATCCTCGCTCTTGCCCAGCTCATCGAGCTTTGCGCTGAGCGCCGCAAAGTCCACGTCCTGCGCCTTAGCCGGCTGCAGGGGATTTTCCGGGGCCTGCACCGTTTCGGCCTCGCCATGCGAAAGATCGCCGTACTCGCGCTGGATGCTAACCCCCAGCGCAGCCGTACCCCCGACCGCCGCCGTGACCACCAGCGCGGTTACTGACCACCAAACCTTCTTAGCTTTCATCGCCACTAACCCTAGCGCGGATGGGCGACGCGCTAGACTATTGACAGTAATTAATACCCAATCCCACATGGAGGACACCACTGTGAGCGTTGAAGTAACCATTGAAATCCCAAAGGGCTCCCGCAATAAGTACGAGGTGGACCACGAGTCCGGCAAGGTCTACCTAGACCGCTACTTGTTCACCCCAATGGCCTACCCCGCCGACTACGGCTTCATCGACCACACGCTTGGCGAAGACGGCGATCCCCTCGACGCCCTCGTCATCCTCCCCGAGCCCGTTTTCCCCGGTGTCATCGTTGAGGCCCGCATCGTCGGCGTGTTCAAGATGACCGATGAGGCCGGCGGCGACGACAAGCTGCTCGCCGTCATCGATGACCCGCGCTGGGAGCGCTACCAGGACATCGACGATGTGGAACAGCACATCAAGGACGAAATCGAGCACTTCTTCGTGCACTACAAGGACCTCGAGCCCAACAAGGAAGTTTCCGGCTCCGGCTGGGGCGACAAGGCCGAGGCCGAGAAGATTCTGGAAGAGGCCAAGGCTCGCCTGAAGTAGGCCGCGGGGCTTGCGGGGGGCTCGGGGGCTGCCGCTTTAGGGTTCGGCCCCCGCGTTTGTGGGGCCGAGCTTGGCGTTTTAAGGCCAGGTAGCCCGTTTTGGGGCCCAGCTGATGCGTTTTAACAAATAGGCCACGGAAACCGCGGGGTTTGAGGCGGCTATTTGTTAAAACGCATCAAACACCAGCAGCCCGCTGCAAAACACACCAACAAAGCGCTCAACCGCGCCACACAACCTTCGCTTCGGGGCTCGAGGGATACGAATGGAAATTTTTCGGGGGAAAAGTGCCACTCAACAGGCGGTACGCCACGGCGCCGTCCGGATTGCGAACGGCTTCTGCCTGTCAGAGGAACCGACGCCGAACCAACTCGCGCGCATCATGAGCGAGGAGTGGCCGGATTGCGCGCTCGACGGCTACTCGGCCGCGCTCAAGCACGTCGAGAAGCCGCTGCGCTTTCCGCTGGAGTTCCTGCGCAGCTCATCGCTGCCGTCGAGTAAGTACTTCACTTCGCGCCGCGCCCGACCGAAGGGCGCGTTGACCTGGGACGGCGTCACCGTGTGCAATCCGCTACAGGCCGTCGAGGCTATGCCGGAGGATGATGCGGTCGCCTTCCTCGAGGGCTTTTATTCCGGCAAGGACGGGGTCAGTCGCCTGGAGCTGAATAAGCTGGACTACCAGCGGTTTCCGCGGCCGGTAAAGCGTGCGTTGGACAGGGCGATCATCGGCACGGATAGCGTGCCGGAGCGCCAGTTAACGCGCGCCCTCGCGCCACATTTCACGGTGCAGAACAATATAAAAATAGGCCCCTACCACTGGGATCTGGTGATTAAGGAGCACAAGATTGCCATCGAGGTTGATGGCTACGCCTACCACCGGGGCGAAAATCGCCGCCAGTTTGAGTTGGACAGGCACAAGCTTAACGATGCCGTCCATCGCGGCTGGAAGCCCCTCCACTTCACCGCGACGACGATTGACCACTACCTGGATTTCGTGGTGCAGCAAGTAATGGCCACGGCAAAGAATAAGCGGCCCTTTGCGCGGCCGCCGTGGCAGTGGCACCGCTTGTGGAGGCATGAAGGCGCGCGGCGCTAGGACCAAGGCCGGGCCCAGGGTGAGCGCAGCCGCCGGAAACCGGCTATTCCTTGCGGCGGCCGCTGCGGAGAACGTGGCCGCGCAGGGGCTCGACGAGCGCGATGGCGAGGAAGGTCACCGCCCAGCCCACGGCGAGGAAGCTGAAGGAAATGAGGAGCCTCCCGGCGAGGTCGACGCCTTCCCCCCAGACGATGCTCAAGAACATTATGCCGGCGATGCCGGCACCGAAGAGGAAACCGAAGATACTGAGCGCGACGATGGGGCCCATCACGGCGAGGGTGTTCGTGCGGAATTGGAAGCGGCGCGGCACGCCCATCAGGTCGAGGGAGCGGATGAGTTCTTTGTCCTCGAAGGCTGATGATACTTGGCCGAGGAAGATGGACATGCTGGTCAGCGCGAAGCCGAAGAGCAAGGTCAGGACGACCCCGGTGGAGACGTCTCGGAACACGATGCCCGTTTCTTGTTCTTCTTTCATCGCGGTGGCAAGCGCATCGGTGCCATTGGGCGAGCCCATCAGGAAGCCGGCGAGGAAGCCGAAGAAGCCGATGGCCGCGCTTTGCCGCCAGGCGCGGCGGGCGTTGGCGCCCACGCGCTGGCAGGCTACGAGGTGTGCGGTGCCCGGGAGCAAAGCCAAAAGGCGCGCGCCGATTTGCAGGAGGTAGGGCGCGACCAGGTTGATGCTCATGATCACCGCGAAGAGCGGGACGGCCATGGAGATTTCGGGTGGGCCGGATTGGCCTTTGAGCAGGACACCGCCGACGGTGACGATGAGGAGGAAGGCGATGAGGCGCCACCATCGGAAAGCGGCGGGCATCTGGCGTTTAGCCACGCCGAGGGGGCTGACGCGCACGCGCCACATGCCAGCAAGGGCCGCGGCGAGGGCGAGGAGGAAAAGGACTGCGGCCACCGCGAGGTATCCCCACCAGGGCAAGATGATTTCCTCGAAGGCGACGGGGCGGTCCTGGAATTTCACGTGCGCGAAGACGGGGGCGATGAGCACGCTGATGAGCCAGCCCAGCACGATGCCGATGAGGGCTTGGATGCCGGTCTCCACGGCGGCCATGCGCTCGACCTGGTGGGAGCTTAGGCCCAAAAGGCGGAGGGTGGACAGGCGCTGTTCCCGGCCGGAGGCGCCGAGGACGGCGGCCTGCGCGGTCAGGTTGAAGAGTGCGGGAACGATGAAGGCGCAGGCCATGAGCGCGAGGACGAACCAGGGCATGAAGTAGTTTTCCGGGTTTTCGCCGGCGGCGGCGCGCAGGGCGGGCACGGCGTCTTCTGGGTGGTGGGCGCGCTGCCAGAACATCCAGGTGCCGCCGGCGACGAGGAAAGCGATGGCAGCGCCTAGCGTCAAGCTCACGATGGCGAGCACGCTGACGATGCCGGCACCGGAGCGGGCGCGGACGGATTCGCGCTGGAGGCCGAGGACTAGGGTCGCGGTGTTCATGGCTGCACCCCTAGGCGGCGGTCATCGTGAATGATGCCGTCGCGGATTTCCACGCGGCGTTGCATCCAGTCCGCCACCTTGGGGTCATGGGTGACCATGACCAGGCTGGCGCCGGATTGGCGCACGGTGGTGGTCAGCATCTGCATGACCTCGTGGCCGGTTGCCTGGTCGAGGGCGCCGGTGGGTTCATCGGCAAAGATGACGCCGGGGTTGGCCACGAGGGCGCGGGCGATGGTCACGCGCTGGGCCTGTCCGCCGGAGACTTGGGCGGGGCGGCGGTCCGCGAGTTCGCCGAGCCCCAGCTGATCCAGCAGCGACAGCGCCTTCGTGCGGGCCGCGCGCCGGCCCAGCCCGTTGAGCATCGCGGGAAGAGCGACATTGTCCAGGTTGGTCAGTTCCGGGAGCAGCTGTCCGTCTTGGAAGACGAAGCCGAAGTGGCGGAGGCGGGTGCGGGAGCGGGCGGCATCGGAAAGCGTGGAGATGTTTTCGTCACCGAAGCGGACGCTGCCGTCGGTGGGCGTGAGCACGCCGGACATGCAGTGCAGCAGCGTGGATTTGCCGGAGCCGGAGGGCCCCATGATGGCGACGAGCTCGCCTGGGGTGATGTCTAGGGTGATGCCGGCTAGCACGGGGCCGCCGCCAAAATCCTTCGTGATGTCGTGGAGGGAAAGTGTTTGTGTCATGCTGTTCATTTCACCGTGCCGGGCGCGCTATTCCTACAGCGCTAAGGATACTTTCCGGGTAGTGCTAGCTTTACCCCTGCCCGGGGCGCACGCGATTAGGCTTGGGGGCGTGTTTTTCAGCAAGAAGCAGGCCACCAGCAATGAGGAGCGGCAGGCACGGGTCATCGCAGAGCTGACGGCTTCGCGCCGCGCGATTGCGGATGCCTACGAGGTAGAGCGCGCCCGCATCGAGCGAGACCTGCACGATGGCGCGCAGCAATATTTGGTGGCGGCAAGCATGAAGCTCGGTGAGGCCCTGCTGGATGCCACCGGCGCCGAGGCCGAGTTGCTCACCGCCGCCAAGCAGGACGTGGATCGCGGCCTGCGTTCGCTGCGCGCGACGGTGCACGGCATTCACCCGCAGGTCCTCCAGGATCACGGTTTGGTGGCCGCGCTTGCCGATGCCGCCTCCGCCCACGGCCCCCACGTCAGCGTCTACGCCCCACACCCGTTGCCGCGGCTTTCCGCCAGCGTGCTGGCCTGCGGTTATTTCTTCGGCGCCGAGGCGCTGACCAATGCCGCCAAGCACGCGCCAGGCGCGCCGGTCTCGGTGCTCATCACCTCGGATGCGGCGCTGCGTATTTCGGTGGTGGATGAGGGCCCGGGCGGGGCGCGGGTGGAGCCGGGGCGCGGGCTGGCCGGCATGGCCGAGCGGCTGGCGGCCTTTGGCGGGGAGATGTCGCTGTCCTCGCCGGAGGGAGGTCCGACGCGGGTAAGGTGCACGATTCCGCTCCTTTTGGAGCGTGGGCAGACGGGAGTATCAGCATGAGTGGATTGAGGATTGTGATTGCGGATGACTCCGCGATCCTGCGCGAGGGCCTTGCCGGGCTCTTGGAACGCCGCGGCCACGAGATTGTGGGCAGGGCGGGAACGGCGGTGGAGCTGGAGGGGGTCATCGGCAAGCTGAGTGCCCAGTTGCCGGATGTGGTGATTACGGATGTGCGCATGCCGCCGGAGATGGGCGATGATGGACTGAAGGCGGCGGTGGCGCTGCGCCGCGCTTATCCGGGCCTGCCGGTGATGGTGTTATCGCAGTACGTGGCACCGGCGTATGCGGTGGCGCTGTTTGATTCCCCGGATGCGGGCACCGGGTACCTGCTCAAGGATCGCGTCTCTGAGGTGCGCGATTTCCTGGCCAGCCTGGAAGTGGTGGCCCAGGGCGGCACGGTCATCGATCCGACGGTGGCGCAGGCACTCATGCGCTCCGGGCGCAGCGGGTTGGGCGAGCTCAGCCCGCGCGAGCGCGAGGTCCTGGAGCTGATGTCACGCGGGAAATCCAATAAGGACATCGCCGCCGAGCTGGTGCTCTCGAATGCTGCGGTGGCCAAGCACGTCTCCAATATCTTTACCAAGCTGCGCCTGGACCCCAGCGAGGATAACCGCCGCGTAAAGGCGATTTTGCAGTACCTGTCCGCGGCCACCTACGGCGGCTAGCGCGCGGCACGTAGACTGCGGGGTATGAAAAACGTACAACCCACCGAAGTTCCAGCAGGCGCGCAGCTTATCGATGTGCGCGAAAACGACGAATGGGCCACCGTGCACGCGCAGGGTGCGACCCATATTCCGATGAGTGAGATAACGGGTCGCATCCAGGAAATCGACCCGGACCGCGATATTTATGTGATTTGCCACCTAGGCGGGCGCAGCGCGCAGGTGTGCCAATATTTGGAGAACTCCCTGGGCTGGGATGTTATTAACGTCGAGGGCGGCACCAACCAGTGGGAGGCGGATGGCCTGCCCGTCGTCCGCGATTAATTGGCCTTTACCCATCTTTTGAGATTATGATGATGGTATGGCTTCCACTAATAATTCTGGCATACCAACCTCCCTGCTCGAATCCCCATCCTTCCAGCTAGAGCGCCTGCGCCGTCGTACCCGCGATGGCGTCGAGGTAGCTCTGCAGACCAAGCAGACCACCATCCGCGAGTTCTGGGTGCTCACCTGCCTCGTGGAGGCGGATGCCGCCTCCCAGTCCTTCCTGTCTGATACCTTGGCCATCGACGCCTCCGACATGGTGCGGCTTATTGATGCCCTCGAGGAGCGCGGCTGGGCCAAGCGCGAGCGCGATCCCAAGGACCGCCGCCGTCAAATCGTGGCCTGCACCAAGAAGGGCACCAAGACCTACAAGGACTTGGCGGAGCTCGTCGCCAATGCCGAGGATGACGCGCTCGACGTATCCACCAATAAGCAGCTCAAGCACCTGCGCAAGCTGGCTAAGGCCATCATCGCCGCGGACGAGGACGAGGCATAAGGATGGACGAACCCGAAGAGTGTAGTAGTCCTAATTTAGATCTTCCCAGCGTCCCGCAGCAGTATCTCCTGCGCGATCTAGCCCCGCGCCCGCGCACGTTGTGGGACATTATTACCACCACGGCTGAGATCCATCCGGAAGCCGCCGCGCTTGACGATGGCGAGATCATCACCTACGCCGAACTCGTCCACGAGGTCCAACTGTGGGCCGCAGAGCTGCACGTCAATGGCGTGCGCCGGGGCGATCGCATCGGCATCCGGATGACCTCCGGCAAGCGGGATCTTTACCTCGCCATCCTGTCCACCCTGGCCGCCGGTGCGGCCTACGTGCCGGTGGACGCGGACGATCCGGATGAGCGCGCGGAGATGGTCTTTGGTGAGGCCGATATTGATGGCCTGTTTAGTGATGACGGCTTCCGCTTCCTGCGCGAAACCCCGCGCCACGCGGCAGAGGGCGTCGAGGCCCCGCGGCCAGAAGATACCGCGTGGATCATCTTTACCTCCGGTTCCACGGGCAAGCCGAAGGGCGTGGCCGTAAGCCACCGCTCTGCGGCTGCCTTCGTGGACGCGGAGGCCAGCCTCTTCCTCATCGATCACCCCCACGGCCCGCTCGGCCCAGAAGACCGCGTGCTAGCTGGGCTTTCCGTTGCCTTCGACGCATCCTGCGAAGAAATGTGGCTAGCCTGGGGCCACGGCGGCTGCTTGGTCCCGGCTCCGCGTTCCTTGGTTCGCTCTGGCATGGACCTTGGCCCGTGGCTGATTCGCCGCGATATCACCGTCGTCTCCACGGTCCCTACCCTGGCGGGCCTGTGGCCTGCGGAGGCGCTGGATAATATCCGCCTGCTCATCGTCGGCGGCGAGGCCTGCTCCCAGGAGTTGGTGGACCGCCTGGCCACCGAGGACCGCGAGATGTGGAATACGTACGGCCCCACGGAGGCCACGGTAGTCGCTTGTGCGCAACGGATGATTCCGGGGCGCGCGGTTTCGATCGGGTTGCCGCTGAATGGGTGGGATTTGGTGGTCATCGATAAGCAGGGCCAACCTGTTGGCCTGGGTGAGACCGGCGAATTGGTCATCGGTGGCGTGGGCCTGGCCAGCTACCTGGACCCGCAGAAGGATGCGGAGAAATACGCGCCGCTGGAATCCATGGGCTGGCAGCGCGCCTACCGCACCGGCGACCACGTGCGCTTGGAAGAAGACGGCCTGTACTTTGTGGGCCGCGTGGATGACCAGGTAAAGATAGGCGGGCGCCGCATTGAGCTTGGTGAGGTTGACGCAAATGTCGCCGCGCTGGATAACGTCTACAACTCCGCCGTTGCCGTGCAAAAGACCCCCGGCGGTGAATCCGTGCTGGTGGGGTACGTCTCGCTGGAGGATGAGGCGCGCGGTTTTAACCACGGCGTGGCCCACGAACGCCTGGCGGAAACCATGCCCGCGGCGCTGGTACCGCGCATCTGCGTGATGGATAAGCTGCCGGTGCGCACCTCCGGCAAGGTGGATAAGAAGGCACTGCCGTGGCCGCTGCCCGGCGTCGGCGTGGAATCGACCACACTGACGGAAACCGAGAAGTGGCTGGCCGAGCTCTGGGTCGAGACCCTCGGCGTATCCGTGGAGGATGAAAACGCCGATTTCTTTGACCTCGGCGGCACCTCCCTGGCCGCGGCGACGCTGGTGGGCCACATCCGCGATCGCTACCCCACCGTGGCCGTGCGCGATCTCTATGATCACCCACGTCTTGGCTCGCTGGCAGAGCTCATCGCCGGCGCCGAACCGCGCCCAAAGGCGGAGCAACAAGCACCGCTGCGCGAGGTCACCCCGGTGGGCGCGAAGACACGCGCGGCCCAAACCCTGCTGCAGATCCCCGCCATGACGCTGGCGGCGACTACCTGGCTGGCCTGGCTCATGCTGGGCTCGACCGTGGCCTCTGCCTTGGGCGTGGAGTGGGCGCAGTCCTTCCCGTGGTGGCTGGTCATTGCGCTGGTGCTCATCTTTGCCACGCCGCTGGGGCGCATTCCCATCGGTGGCTTTGGCGCACGCCTGATTACCGCCGGCATTACGCCCGGCGATTATCCGCGCGGTGGTTCGACCCACCTGCGCATCTGGGCCGCGGAACGGTGGGCCGATGCCTCCGGATCGCGCTCTATTGCCGGTGCCACCTGGGTCAATAACTACGCCCGGGCCCTGGGCGTGAAGATGAAGCGCGGCGTAGACCTGCACTCGCTGCCACCGGTGACGGGCCTGCTCACCCTGGGCAAGCACGCCGCGGTGGAACCGGAGGTCGATCTCACCGGCTACTGGCTCGACGGCGACGTCCTCCACGTCGGCGCCATCGACATCAAGGAAGGCGCCCGCGTGGGCGCGCGCTCTACCCTGCTGCCTGGCACCGTGGTGGGCAAGTACGCCCACGTGGAGGCGGGTTCCACCGTCACCGGCCGCAAGAAAATCAAGGACGGCCAGCGCTGGTCCGGCTCACCCGCCAAGAAGGTGGGCCGCTCCAAGCACCGCTTCCCCTCCAAGCCGCCGAAGCGCCGCCCCTGGTGGGTGGCCATTTACGGTGCGACCTCTCTCTTCCTGGCCGCGCAGCCGCTCATCGCGCTGCTTATAGGCGCCATCGTGGATTTAGCACTGGTGCATTCCACCTCCGGCAACCGCTTCATCGGCGCGGTGCTTTTCGCTCCCCTTGCGGCGCTTGCAGCCTTTGCCACCTACATGCTGCAGACCTGGCTGGGCGTGCGCATCCTGTCCATCGGCATCTCACCCGGAGTGAATCCGGTGCGCTCTGCCGCCGGCTGGCGCCTGTGGGCCATCGAGCGCCTCATGGATGAGGCCCGTACGCAGCTCTTCCCGCTCTACGCCTCGCAGCTGACCCCGCGATGGCTGCGCGCTTTGGGCGCGCGCATTGGCAAGGACGTGGAGATTTCCACCGCCGTGATGATCCCCGCGCTCACGGATGTCAAAGACGGCGCGTTCCTTGCCGATGACACCATGATCGGCGGCTATGAGCTCGGCGGCGGCTGGATTCACTCCGGCGAGGCCAAGGTGGGCAAGCGCTCCTTCGTGGGCAACTCCGGAATTACCGCACCTGGGCGCAAGCTTTCCAAGAACTCGCTGGTCGCGGTGCTGTCCTCCACGCCGAAGAAGACCAAGTCCGGCGCCAACTGGTGGGGGTCCCCGCCAGAGCGCATGCGGCGCGTTACCGCGCAGATAGATGCCCCCGCTGAGTCCGCCGAGGCCCTGACCTATAACCCGGGGTTCAAGCTCAAGGCCGCCCGCGGCATCGTGGAAACCATGCGCCTGCTCGCGCCGATGTTCTCGGCCATGCTGCTCGCCGCCACCCTGGGGACGCTGTATTACCTGCTTGCCGATGTCGGCTTCCTCACCACCTGGGCCCTTTCCGGCCTCGTGCTCATGGCGATGGGCGCCATCGCCATGGCCGTGACCATCGCCGTGAAGTGGATCTGCGTGGGCAGGCATAGCGCGGCCGACCACCCGCTGTGGAGCGTATTCGTGTGGCTCAATGAGCTACAAGATACCTTCGTGGAGGTCGTCGCCGCCCCGTGGTTCTTCCAGCACACCTACGGCACAGGAGAGATCAACCTGGGCCTGCGGGGGCTGGGTGTGGACATCGGCAAGGGCGCCTGGATCGATTCCTACTGGTTCCCAGAAACCGATCTCTGCCACGTCGGCGCCGGTGCCTCCGTGGGCCCCGGTACCGTGGTGCAAACCCACCTATTCCAGGATCGCGTGATGAGCCTGGATACCGTCACCATCGAGGCCGGCTCCACGCTCGCCTCCCACTCGGTGGCGCTGCCCGCCTCGCTCATTGGTGAATCCAGCACCGTCGGCCCCGGTTCGCTGGTCATGCGCGGTGACCGCGTCCCCGCCAATGCCACCTGGCAGGGCAACCCCATCGAGCCGTGGGGATAACCTACGCAAACACCAAACCCCGGCTTTAGACCGACCACCACAAAGTCAATCTAAAGCCGGGGTTCTGTAAGCAAAAGACCCCTCCTCAGCCAAGCCGCTGAACGGTTGACCACCACGAGAAGGGGAATACTATACCGAGTATAATCGGACGTGCCGCCTCAATCAAAAATATTTTTAAAGAGCCCTTAAGTTGGTAGCCATGAGTAGTAAACGGATTAAAAAAGAGTGGTTATCAGAAAACAGGTTGGAGCCCTACTTAACAAAAACTGGTGGATCCACGGATAAGGCTTTTGAGCTTTACGAACTCGATCGCCACCTTAGTGCTTCCCTTTTTCACGAGATAGCCTTCATCGAAGTAGCATTACGTAACTCAGTTTCTGGATATCTCAGCACCGAATACGGAGATGATTGCTATTGCAAGCTCGAGATGGGGTTCGATAAACGGGTTCGAGACAATATCACAGAAGCATGGAATAGCCTGCCAAAAGACTTCACCAAGAATACCGAACGAAGCAGAAGGCTGGGAGGAAGGGTCATTGCTGCTTCCATGTTTAGAACTTGGACAAATATCCTCGATAAAGGAGGCTCCACGGGCTTACCAGCCCCTTTTAACAATGCTAATCACGACAGAATTTGGTCCCGGCAAGCTTTAATTTCTGTCTTCCCAGGTGCGAATTCAGTAGCTCGGAAGAAAGATCCAGAATATTCCACTCACGGTCTGACCCGTAAGTGGGTTCATTCCAAAATCCTCGAGATAAAGAAAATTAGAAATAGGGTTGCGCATCACGAGTCTGTAGTCCTTCGCGGCATCCCTGTCACGGGCACAGATACTCGATTACGGCCTAGAGAATGCCACGAGGCCTGCCACGATGTAGCAGCGATGTTGGACCGTGATTTAGCCTCTTACCTCACGGAAAACCTGCCCACAACAGCAATTCTCACCGAGTTGGACACCTT
This sequence comes from Corynebacterium sp. MSK310, assembly GCF_030227355.1. Lineage (NCBI taxonomy): Bacteria > Bacillati > Actinomycetota > Actinomycetes > Mycobacteriales > Corynebacteriaceae > Corynebacterium > Corynebacterium sp. MSK310. Next base: position 2,860 of record NZ_JASPFZ010000006.1, on the reverse strand, counting down.
CTACGCAGGTCTAAATAATTCAAACAAATCATAAATGACCCACCTTCCCCAGGCCGCTAAAGCCTAAGTACCAACCCAACGGCAGGGAAAGCAGGTCATTGTGTGCCGGGCCTATTGAACCCGAGACACGCTATCTTCTACACGTGGCGGCCCAGCCAGTCCACCACCTTGTCGAGCGCTTGGTCAGCGGCTGGCTCGTTGAAGACCTCGTGCTTCTGGCCCTCCCAGTTGACGTATTCCACGTCATCAGAGGTAATGGAGTTGTACCAGTCCTGGGAGAAGTACGGCGGAACGATGCCGTCCTTGGTCCCGTGCATGATAAGCGTCGGCGCGCTAAACAGGTCCGCGTTCACAGCATCGTAGGTAGCAATAGCACCCAGCTGCAGCGCGGTACCAGCGCTGGTCTTTTGCGCGATGAGCGGGCTCGTAGCGTACTCATCCTTCACGGCCTGGCTGGTGGAAATGCCCTCCGTGAACGGGTTGGACAGCATGATCTTCTTGGTGAACTCCGGCGACTGCGCACCAATGTAGGTGCGGTGGGGAATCAGGTTCTGCACGTAGTTAGCGTTGAAGCTGGTGATATCCGCCAACGGCAGGCGCTCGAACAGGGTGGGGTCGAGCTGCTTTTGCACCTCAGAGATCTCGTCCGGCGTGATGGTCTCGCCCGTTGCCTTCTTACCGGACAGGTTCAACGGTGCACCACCACCATTGGTGATGATGCCGTCCACCTTGCCAGGCTCACGAATGCCGTATGCCTGGACGGTCAGCGCGCCCATGGAGTGGCCCAGAAGGAAAGTCTTTACATCGGGGTGCTCACCCTTGGCCATGTCGACGACGCGGTCGAAGTCATTGAGGATGTACTGGAAGTTATCGATGTGTCCCAGCGGCGTGCTGCCGGAGGCAGACTTGCCGTGTCCACGGTGGTCCAGGCGGTAAACGTTGAAGCCAGCGTCCAACAGGCGCTTGGCCACGTAGTCATAGCGGCCAGAGTGCTCAGAAACGCCGTGTGCCAAAACAACATTGCCACGTGGGTTTTCTACCAGCTGCTTGCGGTAGTAAATCTTCACGCCCTCGCCGTCGTGGCTATCGAAGTAGCCGTCTTCATCGGCGATCTGCTTATCAGAAACGGTGGAGCGACCGAGTACGTCGGTCTTATCTGCCGCCGCCTCTGCTACGGGCTGGCCGCCGCCTGCAAAGGCGGTAGCGGTGAGAGTTCCCGATACTGCGATGGGTGCCATGGATACAGCGGTTGCGGTAGCCAGAACGCACAGTTTCTTCCTTATCATGTACGTACTCCTTACAGTGGTTTGTGTCACGCATATAGATAGGATGACTTTTAGGTCACCTTGATAATAGTTTGCTGAGGAACGTAATTCAAGTATTTTTTATTTATGGCTGCCAACTGTTTAGGAAATAGCTGTGAGAGCTATCAGCCACCCTCACGCTGCCGCCATAAAGATGGTTGAGCCACCTCAGAGGCCTTAGACATAGCAAAGCGGGGAGACCGATCTCCTCGATCTTCCCGCTCAACGGCGCTTGAGATTAACGCTACTAATCACCAATCTGGTCACGGCCGCGCTTGACGATGTTCCCGTCAGGCTCACCCACCACGTCATAATCTTTATTGGTGTATTCAAACTTGGACAAGACATACCGCATCGCGTTAACGCGAGCTCGCTTCTTGTCATTGGACTTGATGGTAATCCACGGTGATTCCTCAGTATCCGTATAACGGAACTGCTCTTCCTTCGCGCGGGTGTAGTCATCCCACTTATCCAGAGAAGCCAGGTCCATTGGCGAAAGTTTCCACTGGCGCACCGGGTCGATCTGGCGGATAGCAAAGCGAGTGCGCTGTTCCTTCCGGGTAACAGAGAACCACAGCTTGGTCAGCGAAATACCCGATCCTAGGATCATATTTTCTAGCATGGGCACCTCGCGCAGGAACTCCGCGTGCTGGGACTCGGTACAAAAGCCCATCACCCGCTCAACGCCAGAGCGGTTGTACCACGAACGGTCAAAGAAGACGATTTCGCCTGCAGCCGGGAAATGCTCGATATAACGCTGGAAATACCAAGAGGTGGACTCACGTGGGGATGGCTTTTCCAACGCGACAGTGCGCGCACCACGCGGGTTCAAGTGCTCATTAAAGCGCTTGATGGTTCCGCCCTTACCGGCAGCATCGCGGCCCTCAAATAAAATGATGTGGCGCTGGCCAGTTTCCTTGGTCCAGTTCTGCCACTTCAATAGCTCAATTTGCAGTGCGCGCTTAATGGACTCGTATTCATTGCGGGTCATACGCTCTTCATAAGGGTAATTCTCGCGCCACGTCTGCACCGGAGAGCCATCCGGCATGATCAGCGACGGATCATCCTCATCCGTTCCATCAACGACGAAGCCGTCGGTTTTTGCAAGATCAATCTCAGGAAGGTCGTCGTCTTTAATATCAGCCATGCACTTAGTGTAACCCGAATGTAGACTTTCAGCGCGGCAACTTTTCCCAGCTATAGCCACTAAATAAAGAAAACGAAGTGTGAGGTAATTTGACTATTGTTCTTAGACGTTTGCCTTGATCCTCGTGCCTGCCCTCGGAAAGTGGACACACTGAGGGTTAGCTGTGCTGCCATCGTCAGTGTAGCTGAAGTCTCGGCTTCAAGGACACTAGGAGCCACAGGATTGCACCAGGAGTGCCGCCGGCACGTGTTATAGCGCATGCTCCACCGGAAGACTTCCTGGCTGAAGTGTCCAGATTTGCTCGGTTTGAGTAGATGGGAAAATCTGGAATAGAGAGTGTCTGATGGTTTGTGTGTGGGAACCCAACCCGCATAAGGAGATGAACCAGAATGACTACTATGGCGAGACG
>NZ_JASPFZ010000069.1:0-308 GCF_030227355.1 Corynebacterium sp. MSK310 | reverse complement strand
AAAGTCCTCAACGGCATCGACGAAGACTTAGCACGCTCCTACACCAGACTCATCAACCAGATTCGAAGCGCACTTGTCGGCTGCTACCCGCAATTCGAGCAGGCCATTCGCGGTCAGATAATCCACCGTAAATGGGTCCTTCATCTGCTTGCCCGCTACGGCGGGCCAACGAAAATCAAACGCCTCGGTAAAACAAAAACTATAGCTTTCGCCCGCCGCCATAAAGCGCGTAATCCCGAGCCAGTTATCGATGCGATATTCGCTGCCATTGCTGAGCAAACAGTCACCATTGCCGGTGCACACTATGC
>NZ_JASPFZ010000068.1:0-312 GCF_030227355.1 Corynebacterium sp. MSK310 | reverse complement strand
ATGGCCGTGGCCTTTCCCGACCGCTTCGACAAATACCTATAAACCTAGCCCCACACACAAACAACTTGACACGCTCCCCATTTATAAAACGAGGAACGATTGAGCTTTAAAACGTGGCACATCCGCATAAGCCGAGTATTCGGTTCGGTGGTCATAGACACACTGGAAGCAGAACTTCAGTGAGTTGCTTTAAGCAAAATATTTAGCGGCCTTGCGCAGGATATCGCGTTCTGCAGGTTGCGTCCACTAGTGTGGTGTATCTGTAACTGACGGTGGGCCCCTTATGAATGAGGCCGGCGACCACCGTAGTAC
>NZ_JASPFZ010000067.1:0-313 GCF_030227355.1 Corynebacterium sp. MSK310 | reverse complement strand
CCGCCGACACCAAACAACAAACAAACAACAAAATAAAGTTTGTACCGAGAGGGGCAAGGACACCGATTCCAACGGTGATCTTGCCCTTTTTGCTTACAAAACAGCAGGGTTTTACAATCACACCCACAGACACTATTCACCCAGCTAGTTAGCTAGTAAGACGATCTTGGGCCTGACCCCCGGACAGTGGACACGTCGGGGGTTAGCTATGCTGCTGTGGTCAGTATAGCCGAAGTCTTGGTTTCAAAGACATCAGGCGCTACGAGATTGCACCAGGAGTGCCGCCGGCGCGTGTTATAGCGCATGCACCACC
>NZ_JASPFZ010000066.1:0-346 GCF_030227355.1 Corynebacterium sp. MSK310 | reverse complement strand
AAACGCGATGCCGTGGCCCTCTATGAGAACAATGAGGACCTCTCGCTGAACTCAGCATCAGCCAAGCTCGGTATCAATCGAGCCTCGCTACATGCTTGGGTCAAAAAGTACGGCACCGGCAAACGTGCCCGCATAAAAGCAGTGCAGGATAAAGCCCAAGCGGCGAATGATTCCGAACGAATCCGACAGCTGGAAAAAGAAAACGCGAAGCTGCGCGAAGAACGCGATATTCTACGTAAAGCTGCTAAGTATTTTGCCGAAGAGACACGCTGGTGATCCGCTTCCAGTTTGTCGATGACCACCGAACCGAATACTCGGCTTATGCGGATGTGCCACGTGTTAAAGC
>NZ_JASPFZ010000065.1:0-373 GCF_030227355.1 Corynebacterium sp. MSK310 | reverse complement strand
TGACCACCCGGCCGCCTTCGCGCACTTTGATTGTCAGCGCGTCGCACGACACAAAGGCGTACCCGCCGGGGTCTAGTGGGCGATTTTTGAAATCGGCGACCATGTCGTCAAGTTCTTCTGCCATGCGTGAGACTTGCGATTTCGACATGCTGGAAATCCCAAGTGTTGCCACCAGATCATTCATCCTGCGGGTGGAAACCCCTTTGAGGTAGCACGTGGCGATCACAGTCGATAAGGCCCGTTCTGTACGCGTACGGCGCTCTAACAGCCAGTCCGGGAAGAACGCACCGTGGCGCAGTTTCGGCACCGCCACGTCGATCGTGCCGACACGGGTGTCAAGGTCGCGGTGGCGATACCCGTTGCGGTGGTTGAC
>NZ_JASPFZ010000064.1:0-400 GCF_030227355.1 Corynebacterium sp. MSK310 | reverse complement strand
TAGGGTTGCCCGCAAATCGTGGACACGTAGTTAAGCTGCTTAGGGGTTAAGCAGCGGCCTTCTTATTACCATTTTGATCAGCGAGCTGGGCTTCGAAATCGACGGGGCTTACCATCCCGATGGACGAGTGGCGACGGCGCCGGTTGTAGACAATCTCAATCCAGCGAGCCACCGCCTTCCGGGCTTCGTTGCGGGTTCGCCATTTCCTCCGGTCATAGAATTCGGTCTTCAATGTCGACCAGAACGACTCGGCCATCGCATTGTCAAAGCAGACACCAGTACGGCCGACCGATTGAGCAATACCTAGTTGCTGGCAAACATTCCACAATTGTTCACTCGTGAACTGAGTGCCACGATCTGCGTGGAATACCACGCCGTCGGGTACGTCACCACGCAGGGT
>NZ_JASPFZ010000063.1:0-404 GCF_030227355.1 Corynebacterium sp. MSK310 | reverse complement strand
AAACGTGCCCGCATAAAAGCAGTGCATGATAAAGCCCAAGCGGCGAATGATTCTGCGCGAATCCGCCAGCTGGAAAAAGAAAACGCGAAGCTGCGCGAAGAACGCGATATTCTACGTAAAGCTGCTAAGTATTTTGCTTAAAGCAACTCACTGGTGATCCGCTTCCAGTTTGTCTATGACCACCGAACCGAGTACTCGGTTAAGCGGATGTGCCACGTTTTAAAGCTGAATCGTTCCTCGTTTTACAAGTGGGTGAGCACCCGTAAAAAGCGCAGGTTAAAGATGTATTCTGACGGTCTTATTGGTGCAAGAATCACAACCATCTTCGATGATGAGCTTGGTCTTTACGGCGCTAAACGCATCGCTGCGAGCCTTAAAGCCGATACGAGCTTTGGCCCGACGAA
>NZ_JASPFZ010000062.1:0-404 GCF_030227355.1 Corynebacterium sp. MSK310 | reverse complement strand
TAGCGCATGCACCACCGGAAGACCTCTTGGCGGCAGGTAATTGGGTTGTCAAAGACTTTCCGATCACGTAGCACTTCACGTTTTAAGGTGGCGTTAAATGACTCTGCCAGGGCATTATCGGCACTAGTTCCCACCGCTCCCATGGACTGGCGTACACCTAACGACGAGCAGTAGTTCCTAAAGGTTTGTGAGGTGTACACGCTGCCGTGATCGGAATGGAAAATAGTCCCGTCAAGACTGCCGCGCACGCCGTGTGCGTGGGCTAGAGCATCGATAACCAGTGAGACCCGCATGTGGTCTGCGAGTGCATAACCTGCAAGTTTACGTGAATACGTGTCAATGACTGTGGCAAGGTACATGTTTTTGCCTCCCCTGCACGGCAGGTAGGTAATGTCACCGACATA
>NZ_JASPFZ010000061.1:0-414 GCF_030227355.1 Corynebacterium sp. MSK310 | reverse complement strand
ATGGCCGTGGCCTTTCCCGACCGCTTCGACAAATACCTATAAACCTAGCCCCACACACAAACAACTTGACACGCTCCTGGAATATGCCAAGATGCGAAGGATCGTGTGATCCGTCTCGTGGAAGACTGTATCGAGGCGGAAACATGTTAATGTACCCCGCGAGTCAGACTGTAGCCCACCGAGAAATCGAAAGCTTAATGGCACACAGCCCCGGCAAGGGAGTCAAGCAGACCCGCCGTGCAGGAAACACCCCAGAACCAGTTCCTAAAATGAGGTTACCCTCGTTTGGTGGACACCCGATTAGTGCGGATTTTGTGTCCGTAAGACAGGATGTTCATTGTGGGTCAACAACGCCAGAAGTACACACCTGAGTATCGACGTGAAGCCGCGAACCTGGTAATCGAATCGCAGCGC
>NZ_JASPFZ010000060.1:0-442 GCF_030227355.1 Corynebacterium sp. MSK310 | reverse complement strand
TTCGTCGGGCCAAAGCTCGTATCGGCTTTAAGGCTCGCAGCGATGCGTTTAGCGCCGTAAAGACCAAGCTCATCATCAAAGATGGTTGCGATCCTCGCACCAATAAGACCGTCAGAATACATCATTGTATCCTGCGATTTTTACGGGTTTGTACCCATTTATAGAACGAGGAACGATTCAGCTTCAACACGTGGCACATCCGCTTGACCGAGAACTCGGTTCGGTGGTCATAGACACACTGGAAGCAGAACTCCGGTCAAGTCCCGTGTAGTGGTGTAGCCGTTTGTGCTTTCGGCTCGGTATTCAGTTCTGTGTTTGAGGTCAGGCGGTTAGCTGGTTGTGGTCACCATTGGCGTCTCCTGTGCGGTGCATGAGGTGTTTGGTGTGTTCGAGTGCGGTCAGTGACATGTAGCGTTTTTGTTGGATCCAATCGTCGTGTTGC
>NZ_JASPFZ010000005.1:0-130138 GCF_030227355.1 Corynebacterium sp. MSK310 | reverse complement strand
TCTGGCCTATCCCGGACAAGCTGTGGATCAACAAAAGCGGGGTGGTACGCGTTATGGGACACGGCCTCTACGTCGGGTTGCGCTTCAAAAATCGAGCCATCTACAGCAGCGTAGCCGATGACTATGTGGAATTTTTTACTGATCACGACGGTGAGAAACTGTTTTCATTTCCGCTACCGATCCAACTGAATCAGCGTCCACCCGGCGGTCAAATCAACATAAACCACGTTGTCGGCATGTGGCACCGACAACCCCCAGAGCTAAAACCCAATCTCTCTGGGCCACGGCCAAGCCGCCGGAAGAAGCCAAACTAGCACCAGTACAAAAACTCCGTGGACTCCCCGTCCAAAAAGCGGGGAGACTCCGCGTCCACAAAGTCCCTAGACTCCGAGTCCACAAAGTAGCTGGACTCCAAGTCCAAAAACCTCATGGACATAACATTGCTAGCGCTAGCCGGTGCTAGTGCTGATACACAGTAAAGGGGCCCGCGCACTTACCTAATACGGAAGTGCGAGGGCCCCTGTTTGTGGCTTGAAACGCTTGCAAAAGCAGCGTTACAAGCAGGTGAAAATTAAGGCGCTCTATTGATGAGCATGGCGGCGACGCGCTGCATGTGGTCCCAAATCATGGTGCGATACGCCGGCGGGATGGTGTCTTCCTCGATGCTATCGAGGGATTTTCCCATCAGCTCGAGCCAGCGGTCGTGAGCTTCCATGTCTATGGGGAAGGTCGCATGCCGCATGCGCAGGCGCGGGTGGCCGCGATTTTCGGAGAAGTGTTGGGGACCGCCCCAGTACTGAATCAGGAACCAGGTAAGGCGCTGTTCCGCACCTTCCCAATCTTGATCCGGATACATGGGGCCAATCACGTCGTCTTCTTTGACCTGGTCATAAAAGCCATGCACTAGGCGTTCAAAGGTAGGGGTCCCACCGATGGCTTCATAGACGGAATTCATTTAGGCATCGTCTCCCTTGTGCGGATTGGCAATGCCGATGCCGTGTGGGTAGGGGGTGCTGATGCCCTCTGCGTGCATGACGTTGAGGACGCGGGACTGGACAAAGCGCTGGACGTCCCACTGGCGGCCCGGCAGCGTCTTGGTGGAAACGCGGAAGGAGACGTAGTCCGGCTCGAACTTGGACATGCCGTCGATGCGCGGGGTGCTGAGCACCATCTTGCGGATCTTTTCGTCCTTGACGGCATCCTTGACGGCCTTGTCGATGACATCGCCAGCAACCTCAGGGTCATTGGATAGCCCGACAGGGATTTGGATGCGGGCAACGGAGTACTCATCGGAGTGGTTAGCCACCTGCAAGATTTCGCCATTGCGGACGTACCACAGGGCACCGTCGATATCGCGGACGGTGGTAATGCGCAGGGAAATGGACTCGACGTCACCGAAGACGCCGTTGCCTAAGTCAATGACATCGCCAATGCCGTATTGATCCTCAATGAGCATGAAGATACCGGAGAGGAAGTCTCGGACCAGTTCCTGTGCACCGAAGCCGAGGGCGACACCGATTACACCGGCAGACGCGATCAGCGGGGCAACGTTGACTTCCAATTCATCCAGGATGGCGATGCCGGCCGAAACCCAGACCACGATGGCAACCGCCGATCGCCCCACGCCGGCGAGGGTCTTAATCCTCGAGGCCCGGCGGGCCTCCCTTGTTTCTCGCAGGGTGTCATCCGGTTGTCCGTCCTCTCCAGACCTGCTGCGGCTGCGGCTGGGCTTTTTGAGGGTGGAGGCCTTAATGCTGTTTTTCGCCAGCCGGTTGATGAGGTGGCGCAGCGCCCAGTGCGCAATGAAGGCCAAGATGATAATGAGGCCGATGCGAATGGGCCGCTCGATAAGCCAAAGCTGAACGTTTTCGTCGTTCCAGAAGCTCGATACGGACTCGACTGCATCGTCTTTTTTCTCTGCAGCGCCCTGAGCCGTGATAAATAAGTTCGTACTCATCATTCTTTCTTGATCGTAGACACAAGCTAACCGCACCCATTGTAGAGAAGAATCCTGAAATCTCACTGACAGCGCAGAAATTGCAGCGCGGGCGGAACCGAATATAAATTGCCGAATGGCCGGTGTGGATGAACCGCTTAGTCTACGATTGGGAGGCATGACTGAACACAGCGCGCATAACTTGGCAAAAGGATTTTCATCCCGATCCATTCACGCTGGATATCACCCGGATCCGCACATGGGATCCATTAACGTGCCGATCTACGCCTCGACTACGTTCGCCCAAGATGGCCTCGCGCAGCTGCGCGGCGGCTTCGAATACGGGCGCGTGGCCAACCCGACGGTTCGATCCCTTGAAAAGACCTTGGCTGCGCTGGAGGGCGCGGACTACGCCCGCGTCTTTGCCACTGGTATGGCAGCCGCCGATACGATGGTGCGCATTCTGGTGCGCCCCGGCGACCACGTCATCTTGGGCAATGACTCCTACGGTGGGTCCTACCGCCTGCTTAATGATTTCACGGAGTGGGGCGTGGAGATGTCCATTATCAATACCTGCGATGTCGATGCCGTCGCCGCCGCGGTAAAGGACAATACCAAGCTCATCTGGTTAGAAACCCCGACCAACCCGGCGCTGAATATCACCGATATTGCGGCGGTGGCCAAGGTTAAGGGCAATGCGCAGGTGCTGGTAGACAATACTTTCGCCACGCCGTACCTCCAGAACCCGCTCGCACTCGGCGCAGACCACGTCCTGCACTCCACCACGAAGTACTTGGGTGGGCATTCCGATGTCCTCGGTGGCGCCGTAGTTACCAATGACCCCGAGGTGGATGAGCAGCTGCTGTATTTCCAGGGCAATGTGGGCGCGGTCGCCTCGCCTTTCGATGCCTACCTGACCGCCCGCGGTATTAAGACCCTCGGCGTGCGCATGGACCGCCACTGCGCCAATGCGCAAAAGGTGGCGGAATTCTTACAGGCCCGCCCAGAGGTCAAACAGGTGCGGTACCCGGGATTGGCGGAGCACCCGGGCCACGAGCTGGCGGCGCAGCAGATGCGTGGGTTCGGCGGCATGATGTCCGTGCGCTTCCACAACCCAGAGCACGCCAAGCAGATTTGTTTGAATACGCGGCTTATCTGCCTAGCGGAATCGCTGGGTGGGGTGGAATCGCTCATCGAGCACCCGCAGAATATGACCCACGTATCGGCCGAAGGCTCCGAATTGGTGCCGCCGGAGGACATGGTGCGCATCTCCATCGGCATCGAGGACATCGATGACCTGCTAACGGATCTGCAGCAGGCCCTCGACGCCCTTTAAAAAGCGCTCTAAAACGCGTACTTAGTGGCCGCCGGCAACCTTTAAGAGGGAACCGGCGGTCTTATCTGTTTCCTGCAGCATGAGCGGGTCCGTGCCCGGCATGGGGGAAATCGTTGTATCCGGCCACTGCGCATAGGTGGGGATGCCCACGATATGCAGGCGTTCATCCAAGCTGCCATCAGGATGTACGGTGCGCCGCGTGGCACCATCGGTTTCGGGGGAACCGGTGTCCTGCCTGTGATCGGCAAACGGGCGCATCCGTCCACCCTCGACCAATCCGCGGGTGAGCGGATCGCCGGCGACGCGGATATCGGGCTTGTGCATAAAGGCATCGACAAGCGTGGGCGCGGATGCCGAGCGCGGGCCAGAAGTCAGAGTGAAATGGTCTGACTCGATGGCGAGGGTGGGGTGATCGCCGAGGAAGCGGACTAGGTGGGCATCGACAAGCGCGAGCAATTGGCGCACGCGGAAAAGCGGAGGGCCCGAGCCCACCATCTGCCCAAAGGACATGAACTGCGCGTAGCGGCCCGTGCGGGACTCGCGGGTATAGCGGCCTTCCGCGCCGAGGATGGAGGCGGGCTTGCGCGACTGGGACAGTGACCACAGCGCGGCCTTCATGGGCGAATCGTGGCCGGCTGCGGCCTCCTGAATATCGCTCGCCAGGCTGTCCGCAATGTGGGCGGTAAGCGCCGAAATATCGCCGGTAAAACCAGCGACTTGGTACATCAGCTCGGTCATATCCCACGGCTGGGTGACCAGGGGAGTAAGGGCGGTGCCGAGATCGTCAGGCGCGGTGGAATCGATGACCGCGAGGATCTCTTCGCGCGGGCGGAGCAGCGCTTCCGGATTCACCCGTTCCAGCGTGGTGATATACGCCTCGTAGCTATCGCGCGCGATGGCGGGCCAAACCTGGGCGTCAAAGTCGATGTCCTCGGTGCCCTGGAGCTTCCCGATGACCTCATGCAACCGCCGCCGCGGCATCGTCGGCGGCAGCTCGTTGTACTCGGACTTGGGATGGAAGGGATAACCGCGGCCGGATGAGACGATGAAATGTGGTTCCTTCCCGCTCGCCTCGTAGCGCAGGCCGGAGCGGGTGGTGGCATCCTCGACGAATTTGCCCCCGCGCTCGATGGTGGTTAGCGCCATGATGTCATAAAAGCCCATGCCCAGACCGCGCACCAACACGTCTTCACCGGCGGGAATGGCGCCATAGTCTTGTTCCACGGGGTTGCCCGGTGCGATCCACCGCAACCCAGACTCCGCCAAGCGCTGCTCCTCATCATTAAAGCGCGGCGCCATCCAGCCATAGGCTAGGACCGTGGCATCGGCGCGCACCTGCGAGCCATCGTCCAAGTGCAGGATATCGGCCGCGCCGTCTGCGGAGATGGTCTCCACGCGGTGGTGGTGGCTGACCGTAGAAATGCTCTCCGGCAGGCGCGCCAGCACCACATCATAGACCCAGCGCAGGTACTCGCCATATAACGCGCGGGTGGGGTTGGACTCCGGGCGGGTAGCGGCCAGCTCCGCGCGGTACTCGGTGGCAATATGCGCGGCCGGAGGGTGCTGGGTAAAAAGCTCGCGCTTGGCAGGAGCTACCTTATCGCCCTCGCCGCGCAGCAGCTGGATCCACTCGTATTGCGTCGGCCCCTCGAGCACTGGGGCATTCACCGTCGCGCCGGGCTCGGTAAAAAGCGTGACGGCGCCCGCGCGCGTATTCATGCACAGGGTCTTGGTTTGGGCGGTGTCCCAGACGCGGCCGGCGCCGTGCTGGGCCTCGTCGATGAGGTGGACGGTAACGGGGGAACTGGAATCATCCATGCGGGCGGCGAGGCGTTCCAAGATGGAAATGCCGCGCGGGCCCATGCCGACGATCGCGATTGCAGGAGTAGCCATAGCCCCTATCGTTCCACATCGCGGAACGGGGACGGACGCCGCGCACCGCTAGCATCCATTTTCCCTATGATGGGGTGGCATGACTGATACCACGAATGTGCCAGAGAAAATCGCCGTCGTTACCGGTGCCACCGGTGGCATGGGGCGCGAGATCATCAAGGATCTCGCCCGCGATCACCACGTGTATGCGCTGGGCCGCAGCGCCGAAGAGCTGCCGGAGGCCGCGAATATCACGCCGGTTGCCAGCGACTTGGTCGCCGGCTTGGACGAGGGCATGCAGCTGCCCGAGCTAGAGCGGGTCGATGTGCTCGTGCACGGCGCGGCGCGCGCCACGAAGTTCTCGGTGGAAGAGGCCACCCCGCACGATTGGCGCGCCCACATGGACTTAAACGTCCACGCGCCGGCGGAGGTCACCCGCGCGCTTTTGCCGCAGCTGCGCAAGGCAGAGGGCACCGTCGTCTTCATTAACTCGGGGGCGGGGCGCAAGAGCTACGGCGATAACGTGGTTTATGCCGCGACGAAGCACGCGCTGTATGCGCTTGCCGATGCCCTGCGTATCTCCGAACCCGGTATCCGCGTCTCCACCGTGGCGCCAGGCCCCACCGACACCCCGATGCTGGAGGGCCTGCAGGACTATAACCCGAGCGAGGTTATTGCGCCCGTGGAGGTGGCGCGCGCCATCCGCACTGTCGTGGAGGCTGGGCCCACCACCCAGCTCACGGAGATCCAGGTGCGCCCGCGCATCGAGCTGAACCTCCGCAAGAAATAGTCACCTAGTTGGCGTCGAGCTCGCGGTTGCGCAGGGCGCGGGCCACGCGGTCGCGCTGCTCGGTAATCGCGCGGCGCAGGCCGCCAGCCAGATCCTTCTGCAGGAAGGCATCGGCGCGATCGAGGCCGTCTTGGGTGATATCCCAGGACGGGAATAGCCCGGTGACGGTGGTCAGGCCCACCTCGGAGGACTGGGAATCCCAGATCTTTTCGGCCACCTCAAAGAATTCCGCGGTGGGCAGGAGGTCATCGGAGTGCGGGTAGTTCAGCCCTTCCAGCTTGGAGGTGAGCTCGCGGTTGGTGAGATCCCCGGCGACGATCTCTTCCCATACCGCGCGCTTATTATCCGCGGTGGCAATCGCGGCGCGGGCGCGCAGGGAAGAGTAGTGGCCGGTAGCGGAGTTATCGCGCTTGAGCTGGGCGGCGATGGCGGCCTCGGCATCGGCAAGCGCGCCCGCGGCAGCAAGCGCTGCGACGGCGGACCAGCGCAGCCCGGCATCATCGGAATCCGCGAGGAGATCGTGCAGGTAGTCGCGGGCAGGCTGGTGCAGCCGAATCCGAGACAGCGCCTGCGTGCAGATGATGGAACGCTGCGCATCGGTGCTCCGGGCGCCATCGACAAGCGCCTGCGCCAAAACCGTGCTGTCTTTCGCCCACGCCGGATCCGCGTAGTTTTTCAGCGCGGTAGACGCCTGCGAGACGATGCGCTCGAGGACGGCGAGCTCGGTCTCCGCCTTCATGCCGCGGGCCACCAAGCGGATGAAGTCGCGGGCGCGCATGGTGCCGGCGCGGGTCATCTCCCAGGCGGTGGACCAGCAGAGGGTGCGCGCCATGGGGTCGTCGAATTTCTCGATATTATCCAGCAGGAATTGCAGGGATCCTGCATCCAAATCGATGAGGCAGTAGGTCAGATCGTCATCGTTGGGCAGGATGAAATCGATGTCATTCAGGTTTCGGCCGACCAGCTCTGGGATCTCGGTGGCCTCGCCCTCCACGTCCATCTCGAGGCGCTCGGTGCGCACGACCTTGCCGTCCTGCGTGCCATACAGGCCCACCGCCACGCGGTGGGTGCGCAGGGTATCGCCGCGCTGGGTAAGGTGCGCCTGGGTGATGGTGCCGTCATCATTGGCCTCCGTGGCAACCGCCAGGGTATTGATGCCGGTGGTCTTCAGCCACTGCTGTGCCCAGAAGGATAGATCACGCCCAGACGCCTCCTCGAGGTGGCGGAGCAGATCATCGAAGGTGGCATTACCCCACGCGTGGGCGGCGAAGTGGCGGCGCACGCCGGCGAGGAAGTTCTCGCGGCCGACATAAGCCTGCAGCTGCTTGAGCACCGAGGCGCCCTTGGCGTAGGTAATACCGTCGAAGTTTTGCTCCACGGTCTCGATATTGCTGGCATCGGTGGAAATGGGGTGGGTAGTAGGCAGCTGATCCTGCTGGTAAGCCCAGGACTTTTCCCCGTTGACGAAGGTGACCCAGGCGGTATCGTATTCGGTTTCTTCCGCCTGAGAGATGGCTGCGGACCAGGTAGCAAAGGACTCGTTGAGCCACAGGTCATTCCACCACTGCATGGTCACGAGGTCACCGAACCACATGTGGGCGAGCTCGTGCAGGATGGTATCGGCGCGGAGCTCGTACTTGTAGTGCGTGGCCTGTGAGGTAAAGACGTATTCATCGCGGATGGTCACGCAGCCGGCGTTTTCCATCGCACCGGCGTTGAACTCGGGGACGAAAATCTGGTCGTACTTGCCAAAGGGGTAGGGGAAGCCGAAGTTGCGGTGATAGAAGTCAAAGCCCTGCTTGGTCTCAGTAAAGAGGCGCTCCGCATCGAGGGAATCTGCCAGAGAGGCGCGGCAGTAAATACCAAGCGGGACCTCGAGCTGCTGGGCCGGCTTGCCCTCGGGGTGCTCGGTCAGCTCACCGCGCCAGGTATCGGTGACCTCGTGGTACGGGCCTGCGCACAAGGCAACCAGGTAGGTCGACAGCGGGTAGTCGATTTCGGAGTGGGTGGTATCTCCCTCGCGGGTGACCGGGCCATTGGTGATAATGGTCCACTCCTCCGGAGCCTTAAAGTGCAGGGAATAGGTGGCCTTCAGATCCGGTTGATCGAAGCAGGCAAAAACGCGCTTGGCATCGGCGGTTTCAAACTGGGTGTAGAGGTAGACCTCGTCATCGGCAGGGTCCACGAAGCGGTGTAGGCCCTCACCGGTCCGGGAGAAGGGGATCTCAGCGGTGACCTCGAGCGTGTAGTCCGCTACCTGCAGCCCGGAAAGGGGAATGCCGTAGGTGGGGTCATAGGACTGCGTGGGCAGTGGGTTTCCATTCAGGCGCACCTCGTGCAGCTTGTCCGCGCGCAGATCGATGAAGGTAGAACCGGCCTCCTGGGTGCTAAAGCGCACCGTGGTGGTGGACACGAAGTGGGTATCGGAATGCTTAAGGTCTAAAGTGACATCGTAATGGTCAACCTTGAGCATCTGGGAGCGATTTTTTGCTTCCTCCCACGTGAGGTTTACAGAGGTCATTGCCTAGATTCTCCTTTGCTAACGAAAATAGTGATGCATCAAGGTTAGCAGCGGGTTTACAGTGGTGGGGCAAACTGCACTTATTTCAAGGAGGAATAATGACTACCCCAGTTAAGTTTTGGTTCGATGCTTCCTGCCCGTTCGCATGGGCAACGTCCCGCTAGATCAAAGAGGTAGAAAAGGTCCGCGATATTGCGGTGGAATTCGAGCCGATGTCCCTGTCGGTGCTTAATGATGGCCGCGATCTTGATCCCGAATACATGGAAATGATGGAGGCCAACTGGGGCCCTGCCCGCGTATTTGCCAAGGTTAAGACCGAGCAGCCAGAAAAGGTTGATGAGCTTTATACTGCCATGGGCACCCTGATTCACGCCAAGGGTAACGGCGGCAAGAAGGGCGATGGTGGCTATGACGAGATCATCGCCCAGGCATTAGAGCAGGTTGGCCTCCCCGCAGACTTTGCAGAGGTGGCCCACACCGAGGAATACGACGAGAAGCTGCGCGAGTACCACCACAACGGTATTTCTTCCGTGGGCGATGAGGTAGGAACCCCGGTTATTAAGCTGGGTGATACCGCCTTCTTCGGCCCGGTTATCACCCGCGTTCCCAAGGGTGAGGAAGCCGGTGAGCTTTTCGATGCCTCCGTGCGCCTGGCTCAGTTCCCTTACTTCTTCGAAATCAAGCGCTCCCGCACGGAGATGCCACAGGTAGAAGAGGACTAGTTATAAGCGCTGCTGGCCTTGCCTGCGGCGTACCGCGGCGGCAAGGCAGCACACCGCGATTACCGGCGTGAGTAAAAACGCCGGTACCCCGGCGATATTGATGATGGGCAGGGCCGCCTGAGCCTGGAATTCTGACCAAGCGGCGGCCACCCACGTGGCCCATGATGCCGCGGTGAGCAGGGATAAAATCCCAATCACCGCGGACAAACCGCCGAGGTGATTTTTCTTTATCACTCTTTGATTCAGCCACCACAGCCCCAGTACTAGGTGGGAGACTGTGAAAAGTGCGGTATGAATAAGCGGCACGAGGTAGTTCTTATTGGTTAAGAAAATATTCGCCGCAAATAACACCACCGCGATAGCAAGGATGCTGCCGTAGAGTGCGAGGACGCGAGGGTTCATTTTTATCGCCTTTCTGTGCAGCACGTAATCTGCGCTTTAGCCTAACAGCGCCGGGCTATGAGCGAAATAGGTTATGCAAAGTGGTGCCTAGAAGGCGGCGGTGCCGGTACTGTAGGGGTTATGCGCGTATATCTTGGAGCTGACCACGCAGGTTTTGAGACTAAAAACCTGATTTCTGAACACCTCACCAAACAAGGCCATGACGTTATCGACTGCGGCGCTCATACCTATGACGCCGAGGATGACTACCCCGCATTCTGCATTGAAGCGGCCCTATGCACCGTCAACGATCCAGGTTCTCTGGGAATCGTGCTGGGCGGATCCGGAAATGGCGAGCAGATTGCCGCCAATAAGGTCAAGGGCGCGCGCTGCGCGCTGGCATGGTCGCCAGAAACCGCGCGCCTGGCCCGCGAGCACAATAATGCACAGCTCATCGGCATCGGCGGGCGCATGCACTCGCAAGAAGAGGCCCTAGAAATCGTGGATGCCTTCTTGGATCAAGAATGGTCCCGCGCCGAGCGCCACCAGCGCCGCATCGATATCCTCGCAGAATACGAGCGCACCAATATCCCACCCGAGCTGCCTAAGGACCCGCGCTAAAGCCGCCAAGTTCCTCGCACAGACATAAATGAACGCCGCGGGCCATTGTGGCCACGCGGCGTTTTATGTGGTGATTATACCGAGCACATTATGCGTCGTTCATGTCATTGGGGTGGTGCCCACCGCGGCCGTCTTCGCCTTCCTCCAACGAGGTAATGGCGGCCATTTCCGCATCCGTGAGCTCGAAGCCGAAGACATCGAAGTTTTCTGCAATGCGCGATGGCGTCGAGGACTTGGGGAAGAGGATGACCCCATTTTGCAGGTGCCAGCGAATAATGGCTTGGGCTGGGGAAACACCGTGTGCCTCGGCTGCTTCAGTCACCTCTGGTGCCTCCAAGATATCGCTCTTGCCCTGACCCAGCGGGCCCCAAGCCTCGATGGCGATGCCGTGTGCGCGTCCCGCATCCAGTTCGCGCCAGCGCTGCAGGTAAGGATGCAGCTCCACCTGGTTAATCGCAGGGACGACGTCTGTGTGCACCTCCAGTTGATCTAAGTGCTCCGGCTCAAAGTTGGACACGCCGATGGACTTCGCCTTGCCCTCTTTGCGCAATTCAATGAGCTGCTTCCAAGCCTCCACGTAGGTGCCCTTGGCTGGGGTAGGCCAGTGGATGAGGTATAGGTCTACGTAGTCAAGGCCCAGCTTCTGCAGGGATTCATCCAGCGCTGCAGCGGCATCGGTGTGGCGATCGTTCCACAGCTTGGTGGTAATGAAAAGCTCCTCGCGCGGGATGCCGGAGTTAGCAATGGCCTTGCCCACGCCTTCTTCATTGCCGTAAATAGCTGCGGTATCGATGTGGCGGTAGCCCACGCGCAGAGCCTCAGCTACGTATTCCTCGGTCTTTTCCGGGTCCATCTGGAAGACGCCAAAGCCCAGTTGGGGGATAATATTTCCATCGTTCAACGTAATATTAGGTACGGTCATGCACACCAGATTACGCTTTTCTGGCCACCGCCCCAATGTGATGTATTTACGGCCGCGTATGGCGGGAACCGGGGAGGGGTGGAAAAGGGGCATCGGCAAGCAGGGGCCTTGTTTAAGCTAAGAAACCGGCGAAGCCTAACGGCGGAGCTGTGCCGGTGACCCCGGCCGGGCCGCATGCCAGCGCTTAATATCCTCAGCAAGCCACAGTCGCGTGCGACCCAAAATCGTGGCCACATGCTCAGGGGTGCGGTGATTGGCTGAATAATTGCGCCAGGTCGCGTAGCTCACGCCGATATGGGCGGCGCAATCCGAGCCAGTCCACAACTCATCGCCGGTATCAACGTCAATGATTTTAGGCTGCACGATTTTCCCTCTCTAGCCATTCCTCACGGGTGTCCAGAGCGAGGCATACGGCCGTTGCTACTAGCGCTGTGGTGGTGGCCCATGCTGGAGCCTTAGTGATGATGAATGATGCACTAATAAGTGCGGTTATGATTGTCATCGTGTGAGCCCTTTCTGTAGTGTGAGGGGGCGCCCCGGCTGGATAATAGGAGTATCCTGCCGGGGAGTTTCTATTCCCGCTTGCGGCTTGAGTTCAGAGGGTGTTTGAAGAAATATTCCCTAGTTTTAGCAGTGCCAGCCAGATGGCTGCCAGGGAGCCGAATATTTCAAGCATTTTCACCCCTCTCTTCAGTTTTCGTAAGTGCCTTGAGGCCTTAAATTTACTAGTATAACACATTAATGCGTTATTGGAAAACTGGAAGAATGAACATTTTAAGAATATTTACCAAAACGTAACCCAAGCCCACACCACACAAGCCGGATGGGGGCACCCGCCGTGCTCGCACTCTGGAAGGAACTATAACCAAAGCTAAAACTATTTAAACCCCCACAGACGATATAGTCCGTGGGGTTTAAACATGCCAACTAAAATGGTTCTACCAATGGTTCCACTTACCGCCAATAACCAGCTACAATAGTCAATTATTGCAGTACAAACATGGAGGGAATGACGGGAATCGAACCCGCGTCTTCAGCTTGGAAGGCTGAGGTATTAGCCACTATACGACATTCCCACAGCGTTACCTTGAACGCTGTCGGCTACTTTAGCGCATGAGCGCCCCAAAACGAAAATAGGGAACACGCGCAGTGGGTAGGCCGTTAAAATAGGTAGGACCAATTCCGGCAAAGAAAGCGATGATTGTTGTGGAACTCCTACTTCTTGTAGTCGTACTCGGTGGCGGCGCGTGGTACCTATCCTCGCGCAGCTCAAAAAAGAGCCGGGAGGAGCGAGAGGCGCAGCAGTTAGCGGATGCCCAAGCGGATGCGCGTCGCTGGATTGAGCGCCTAGGCGGCCAGGTCATGCAGATCTCCGGCACGGATACCGCCTCGCAGCAGGCAATGGCGGACGCATCAGAACGTTTTACCGCGGCTAATTCCGCTATTTCGCAGGCCACCACGGTCAAGCAAGCCAATTTGGCCCGCGAATCGGCGCTTGAAGGTATGCATTACGTCAATGCCGCTCGCGAGATTATGGACATGAATCCGGGCCCGGAATTGCCGCCGCTGGAGGGGCAGCGCGCCGCGGGCAAGGTCACCGAGAAGCGCACGGTGGATGCGAATGGCGAGCAGCTGACTGCGTCTCCGTACGCCTCTGAGGAAACCCCGAACTATTACCCCGGCGGAACCGTGGCTGGGCGCCCCGTTCCGGCCGGTTGGTACTCCCGCCCTTGGTGGGCGGATGCCCTGCAAACGGGCGTGTGGATGATGGGTTATTCCATAATGTTTAACGCCATGTTTGCCGGCATGTCCGGCGTGGGCTATTCCGCAGCCGCCGCAGAAAACGGCGACTGGGGCGGCGCCGAGGGTGGCGAAGGAATGGACGGAGCCGACGGCGGCGGAGATGCCGGAGACGCCGGGGACGCCGGCGATATGGGCGGCGATGCCGGAGGGGGAGACGCCGGTGACGGTGGCGGCTTCTTCGACGGATTATCTGATGGTGATGGCGGCGGATTCTTTGATGGTATGTTTGATTTCGATTTCTAAGTCCAGCTTCCGGAAAATATGCCGTTAACCTGCGGCTACGCCCTTAACAGGGGGCTGATTTAGGAGATTTAAAACCAACACGCTAAACTGGCTCAGGTATGCAACGCAGCCAAGGCAACTTGGTGGCCTACATACGGGGCGTGGCGCAGTTTGGTAGCGCACCTGCTTTGGGAGCAGGGGGTCGCAGGTTCAAATCCTGTCGCCCCGACGTATGGGGGTCTGAAAATGCCCTAATAAGGTTTTTCAGACCCCCTTTAATTTTTATGTACGTAGAAAAACAATGAAGCCAGGGAGATTCACTCGTGAAGACCACCGTAGACAAGCTGAGCGATACCCGCGTTAAGCTCACCGTCAACGTTCCGTTTGCGGAGCTGGACCAGGAAATCGATCAAGCTTACGCGGCAATCGCGCAGCAGGTTTCTATTCCAGGTTTCCGTAAGGGCAAGGCCCCGCGCCAGCTGATCGACGCTCGCTTCGGCCGCGGCCCGATTCTGGAGCAGGTCGTCAATGACATGCTGCCTTCCCGCTACGAGCAGGCTGTTCAGTCGGAAGACCTGAAGGTCATCGGCCAGCCGGACGTGGACATTTCCAAGATCGAGGACAAGGACTTCGTCGAGTTTACCGCCGAGGTTGATGTTCGCCCTGAGTTCGAGGTTCCGGACTTCTCTGAAATCTCCGTCACCGTCCCTGCCATCAAGGCCGGCGAAGAAGACGTGGACAAGGCCCTCGAGGATCTTGCAGAGCGCTTCGGTGAGCTGAAGGACACCAAGCGCAAGATGAAGACCGGTGACTACGCCATCATCGACATCACCGCCGAGGTAGACGGTGAGAAGATCGAAGATGCTTCCACCGAAGGCCTGTCCTACTCCATCGGTGATGACAACCTCATCAAGGGTCTGGACACCGCACTGCGCGGCATGAAGACCGGTGAGGATAACGAGTTCACCTCCACCATTCAGTCCGGTGAGCACAAGGACGAAGAGGCTACCTTCAAGGTCCACGTGCAGCAGACCAAGGAGCGCAAGCTGCCGGACATGGATGATGAGTTCGCCCAGATGGCCTCTGAGTACGACACGCTCGAGGAGCTGCGCGAAGCTACCAAGACCGAGGTCGAGGAGTCCAAGAAGGCTGAGCAGGCCGGCCAGATCCGCGATGAGGTTCTGAAGGCTGCGCTTGCCGATGTCGACTTTGAACTGCCTCAGTCCGTCGTCGACGAGCAGGCTCACGCTCAGCTGCACCAGATCTTGGGCCAGCTGGCACACGATGAGAAGGCACTGGCACAGCTGCTCGAGGCACAGGGCACCTCCCGCGAAGAGTTTGATAAGCAGACCCGCGAGCAGGCTGAAGAGTCCGTGCGCACGCAGATCTTCTTGGATGCCGTGGCAGAAAAGGAAGAGCCGGAAGTTTCCCAGCAGGAGCTCTCGGACCACATCCTGTTCACCGCGCAGTCCTACGGCATGGACCCGAACCAGTTCATCCAGCAGCTGCAGTCCAACGGCCAGATTGCCAACCTGTTCTCTGACGTACGCCGCGGCAAGGCACTGGCTGCCGCTATTTGCCGTACCACCGTCAAGGACGAAGAAGGCAACGACGTTGACGTTGAGCAGTACTTCGGTGAGGTAGAAGAAGACGAGAACGAAGCTACCGACGCGGAGTAAATCTTCTGGTTAAAAGCCCAGCTTGGCCCCTCGCACCGGCGAGGAAGTCTGGCTGGGCTTTTCTCATCGCTGGGTCGAAAAAGCAGACAAAGATCGGTGCAAACGCTGATAGCGAACAGACCCCACAATTATCGCCACATTAAGTAGTGTGGTGGCATTAGAGATTAACCGTCCTCAAGGAGACTTTTCGAATGTCTAAGAAATCTGACCAGCTTCAGATGACCACCCCAGCAGGCTCCGGCCTGAACTTGGGTGACAGCGTCTACGAGCGCCTGTTGCACGAGCGCATTATCTTTTTGGGCACCCAGGTAGACGATGAAATTGCCAATAAGTTGTGCGCACAGATCCTGCTGCTTTCCGCAGAGGATCCCACGCGCGATATTTCGCTCTACATCAACTCCCCGGGTGGCTCCGTGACCGCGGGCATGGCAATTTATGACACGATGAAGTACTCGCCCTGCGATATTTCCACCTATGGCATGGGCTTGGCTGCTTCCATGGGCCAGTTCCTGCTCTCCGGTGGTACGAAGGGCAAGCGCTATGCGCTGCCGCACGCTCGCATCATGATGCACCAGCCTTCCGCTGGTGTGGGCGGTACTGCTGCCGATATCGCCATCCAGGCGGAGCAATTCGCCCAGACCAAGCGCGAGATGGCTGAGCTCATTGCAGAGCACACCGGCCAAACCTTCGAGCAGATCACCAAGGACTCTGACCGCGACCGCTGGATGACTGCGCAGCAAGCCAAGGACTACGGCATTGTTGACCACGTCATCGAGTCCGTGAACGGCCCACTGAGCAACTAGGGAATAAGGAGAAAATCATTATGAATAAGTCGCAGATGCCAAGTTCCCGTTACGTACTGCCCTCCTTTATTGAGCAGTCCGCTCAGGGGACGAAGGAAACCAACCCGTACTCCAAGCTCTTTGAGGAGCGCATCATCTTCTTGGGCACCCAGGTCGATGACACCTCTGCCAATGACATCATGGCCCAGCTGCTGGTTCTTGAGAGCCAGGACCCGGACCGTGACATCACCATGTACATCAATTCGCCGGGTGGTTCCTTTACTGCCTTGATGGCCATTTATGACACCATGCGCTACGTGCGCCCTGATGTGCAGACCGTGTGCTTAGGCCAGGCAGCTTCCGCTGCCGCAGTGCTGTTGGCCGCTGGTGCTCCGGGTAAGCGTGCGGCGCTGCCGAACTCCCGCGTCCTGATCCACCAGCCTGCAACCCAGGGCACCCAGGGTCAGGTCTCGGACTTGGAAATCCAGGCCGCAGAGATTGAGCGTATGCGCACCTTGATGGAAAACACCCTGGCGGAGCACACCGGCCGTACGCCTGAGCAAATCCGCATCGACACCGACCGCGATAAGATCCTGACCGCGGAAGACGCCGTGGAATACGGAATCATCGATACCGTCTTTGAGTACCGCAAGCTCAATTCTTAATTCGGTCCTGATGGACTAAATCCATCAGAGGAAGCCCTGGAGGCAGCTTCGAGAGGAGCCCTCGCAGGGCTTTTATTATTCGCATATCAGTGGCTCGGTATATGCTTATGAGCGGTGTGACGGAGGGGTAGTGGCGCGTGGGCATCTACCCCAAACGGGGTAAATCTTTCAGAGAAATATCTGCAGGTCGTTAGGCAGATTTATTTGTGCGATGTTTCACGTATAATGCCCGATTTGTGAATTAGACCTCTGAGTGGTCGTATTATGCTATGACAAATAAGGAACCAGAGGCGGAGGATCGCATCTCCGCACCCACTGCTTCGAGTGGGGAGCGCACATTTTTTGGTCACCCGTGGGGACTGGCTAACCTGTTCGGCGTGGAGATGTGGGAGCGCTTCAGCTTCTACGGCATGCAGTCCATTGTGCTGCTGTACATGTACTACGCCACCACCGATGGCGGCTTAGGCCTCGACCGTGCCGATGCGACGTCAATCGTTGGCGCGTACGGCGGCTTGGTGTATATGGCATGCCTGTTGGCATCATTGGTAGCTGACCGCATCCTCGGTGCGGAGCGCACCCTGTTCTACTCCGCAATCATGGTGATGGCTGGGCACCTCGTCTTGGCATTTATTCCTGCCGTGACCGGCCTAGCAATCGGCCTGATCCTTATCGCCGTTGGTTCCGGTGGTGTAAAGACCACCGCCTCGGTGGTGCTGGGCTCGCTGTATAGTCGTGACGATCCTCGCCGTGACGGCGGCTTTTCTGTCTTTTATATGGGCGTTAATATTGGTGCCCTTTTCGGACCGCTTCTTACCACCGCAATGTGGGGCTGGAAGGGCTTCCACTGGGGCTTCGGCATCGCTGCCGTCGGTATGGCCCTCGGCCTTATCCAGTACACCATCATGCGTAAGACCACCATTAAGGATGCCGGCCACAATATTCCGAATCCGGCGGACTCCAAGCAGCGCTTGATGGGCCTTGGTGCGATTGTCGTCGTCATCCTCGTGATGGTCATCGGCCTGGGTACCGGGATCATCAAGGTGGAGTGGCTTTCCAATATCGTCACCGCCGTTGCCCTGATCGCCGCCGTGTACTTCTGGATTCAGATGTACACCTCTGATTTGGTGAGCCGGAAAGAAAAGAACCGCCTCTTGGGCTTTATTCCGATGTTCATCTCCGGTGTACTGTTCTTCGGTATCTTCCAGCAGCAATTTACCGTGATGACCATTTACGCCGATGTGCGCTTGGACCGCCACATCTTTGGTATCGAGATTCCGCCGTCATTGGTGCAGTCCATTAACCCGATCTTCATCGTTATCTTCTCTGCAATCTTCGCAGCTATGTGGACGAAGCTCGGTGACCGTCAGTGGTCCACGCCGGTGAAGTTCGGCGTGGCCAATATCATCATCGGTGTCTCGCTGTTCTTCTTCCTGCCGTTCTCCGGCTTGGGCGCGAACTCCACGCCAATGTATGTCATTATCTGGATCCTCTTCCTGTTCACCATGGGTGAGCTGATGCTGTCTCCGGTGGGCAACTCTCTTGCCACCAAGGTGGCACCAGAGGCGTTCCCATCGCGCATGATGGCCGTGTGGATGATGGCCGTGGCTATGGGTACCGCGCTTGCCGGTTCGCTGGCTAGCTTCTACAACCCAGAGGATGCGGCTGCGGAAAACACCTTCTTTATTTCCTTGGGTGTCGGCTCCATCGCTTTGGGCATCGTCCTGCTCGTGCTGAGCCGCTGGGTGGTCAAGAAGTTTGCTACCTTCCGCTAAAAAGGGAAGTTAAACCCTTTATTTCGAGAGGTGCGTTGGCGTGAAACCGGCGCACCTCTCTTAGTGTTTTCCGCCACGGTATTAAAGGCTGAAAATAGATTAGGTTTCTTAAAAAATGCTGGTAAACCGCAGATTTTCGACAAGTAGCTAACACGAGGGCATGGGCGGAAGGTTAACACTAGGCAAAGTGTAGTTTACTTCTAAGAAACGCTATTGGCTTAGCTTATTATTGCGGAGTACGCTGCACTTCGTACGCGACGCGTGACGGCGCCGCAATTACACTTTCTTCTCATTTGTTAATTGCTTACAAGGGGCCAATGCTGTGACAGCGACTCTGATTATCTTGGGCATTGTGGTGGTTACCGCCTTAGCCTTCGACTTCACCAATGGTTTCCACGACACTGCCAATGCGATGGCAACCTCCATTGCTACGGGCGCGCTGAAGCCATTTACTGCGGTAGCGATTTCTGCCGCACTTAACCTCGTTGGCGCATTCTTGTCCGTGAATGTCGCGGCAACGGTGGCTAAGGGTATCGTCAACCTCGATTCCTATGACCTTTCGGGTGCAGCCGCTGATTCGGACGGCCAGGCCCTGTTGATGGTGGTCTTTACCGGCCTTATCGGCGGTATTCTGTGGAACCTTTTCACCTGGTTGCTCGGACTGCCGTCTAGCTCTTCCCACGCCCTTTTTGGCGGCCTTATCGGTGCAGCCTTCGCTGCCATGGGTACTGGGGGAGTGGAGTGGACCTCCATTATGGCCAAGATCATTATCCCGGCGGTGGCGTCCCCGATTATCGCCGCGCTGGTGTCCGCCTGCGCCACCTTCCTCGTTTATTGGGTGACCAACACCATTCCGAATAAGGAAAAGAACGAGCACTTCCGTCACGGCCAGATTGTTACCGCCTGCTTGGTATCGCTGGCCCACGGTGCCGGTGACGCTCAGAAGACCATGGGCGTTATCTTCCTCGCCCTCGTGGCTTCGGGTCATGCGGTTGCTGATGCCCGCATTCCCACCTGGGTCATTATCTCCTGTGCGGTTGCCATTGCGGCCGGTACCTTGTCCGGTGGCTGGCGTGTTATTCGCACCCTGGGCAAGGGCTTGGTTGAGATCGAATCCCCACAGGGTATGGCAGCCGAGGCTACGTCCGCGGCCATCATCTTGACCTCCGCATCTGGTGGTATGGCACTGTCTACGACTCACGTGTCCACCGGTTCCATCCTTGGTACTGGTTTGGGTCGCCGCGGCGCGGACGTGCGCTGGGGTGTGGCGATGCGCATGGTGGCCGCCTGGCTCATTACGCTGCCCTGTGCTGCCTTCGTTGGCTTCGCTTCGTGGTGGCTGGCGCACGGCGTCTCCTCTGCCACGACGATGGCTACCGGTGCCATCGTGGACTTCGTTCTGCTCTTGGCTATGACGGCGCTCATCGTCATCCGCTCCCGTATGAACCCAGTCGATGCCTCCAACGTCAATAATGATTGGGACGAAAACGCTGAGTCCGTGGATTCGTCCTTGGAGCCGCGCGTTGGCGCGAAAGAGACTGTCGCGGCCGCAGGCGGCATGACCCCAGTATCGGCGGTTAATGGGGACAATAACTCCACCTCATCTAATCCACACGAGGAGCGCTAGATCATGACTATTGCAGAAATCTTCGAATCTATACTCCGCGTCGCTGGCCTAGCCCTCGTCTTCGGCGCTGGTATTCCCTTGCTCTTCGCCTTGGGTATGCGTTCCATGACGGGGGATCCCATTCGGGACGATAACGGCGTGGTGGTAGGAGATACTCCCGCTAACCGGCAAATGAAGGTGCTGGGGTGGACCGTCTATGCCGTATTGGGTGCCGTCATCGTGGTGGCAATCGCGTGGATCGCGCGCGATTCCCTGGATCATTACTTTGGCTTCGCACCATTTGGGGACCTTTAAGAGTAGCCCGCGGGCCGGGCGAGCCCGAGATTATATAATATGCCTCACAGCCACTTAAAGTTAACAAAAGGTTAACTTTAAGTGGCCTAAGTGTTGCTTAGTGGGTAAGTACCAAGTATATTTATACCTATCAACAGAGCAACTTTGAGAGGTGAGAGAGATGAACACGATGCGGACCTTCTTTGGTGGCATTAGCGATATGTTCAAGGACTCCACCACGGGTACGGGTTTGGATACCGTGTCTCAGACACCGGTTTCTGCCCGCGTAGCGGAAAATCTCGTTGACGCGGGACTTACTCCCGCGACGACCAAGGACGTCGCTGAGTCCTTCGCATTCGTTGTTGGCCACGCGCCAGATGAGCTGGACATGCTCGATGTCGAGGCATTCTTGCTCGACTTTGACTGGCTGCAATAAGAGCCGTACTAAATAACCCCGCCACGCACCGTAACGGTGTCGGCGGGGTTATCTGTGTCTTAGGGTGGGCATCGTCAAGCGCCAGCTGGGCAAGCACTAGCTAGGCAGGTGCAGGCTAGCGCGGCGGCAGGATGGCCTCGGGGGTTTCTGGCAGGAGCTGGCCGCCGTCAATAATCAGCGTTTGGCCGGTGATATATCCGGCCTCGGTGGAGGCGAGGAAGGCCGCGGCATTGCCAATATCGCGGGGGCTGCCAAGCCGGTGCAGCGGGATGGAGCGCGTCATTTCATCGAGGTAGTCCTGGCCCTGCGCTTCGAGGCCTTCGGTGAGGATATTTCCGGGCAAAACGCCATTGATGGTGATGCCATCGCGGGCGATTTCTAGGGCAGCGGAGCGGATAAAGCCCTGTTGGGCCGCCTTGGAGGCGCCGTAATGTGCCCAACCGGGAAAGCCGGTGTGCGAGCCGGTAATGGAGGTGGTGATAACGATGCGCCCGTAGCCGCGCTCCTTCATATACAGCAGGGCTTCTTGCACGACCTTGAACGTGCCGTGGGTGTTGATGTCAAACATTGTCTCCCACTGTTTATCGGTCATCTCTTCCAGCGGGCAGTTGGGAAAGACCCCGGCATTGGAGCAGACGATGTCGATTGCCCCGTGCGCGGCGTGGGCTTTGGCAAACAGTTCTTTAATGGAGTCCCTATCGGTGACATCGACAGAACAGGCGGTAGCACCGAGCTCCGCGGCGGTGGCTTCAGCCTTGTCGGTGTCAATATCGGCGATGATGACGTTCGCGCCGGCTTCGCGCAGGGAGGCAACGATGCCTTTGCCGATGCCCGCAGCCCCGCCCGTGACAATCGCGGTACGGTTGGTGAGATCAAACATGAAATGGCTCCTTCGGCGGTGGTGGAGGTAGTGGAGGATCCAATCCCAAGTTTAGTGGTGTGGGCGGATAAAGATCTGCGAATTTCGCCACGCGGAGGGAATGAATAGGAGCCGTGTCGGGTTGATTTACTAAGGTAGATTTTTGAACAACCAACCGCGGGGATGGAAGTGAGCGAGCCTTCCGCCCCACCTTTAAAAGCGGTAAACAAGAGCGAGTGTGAAAGTACTGAATGGCACGTATGCAAGAAAGCGCTGATCTCCTGAAGTGTTCCTTCTGCGGAAAGAGCCAAAAGCAGGTGAAAAAGCTCATCGCCGGCGGCGGGGTCTACATCTGCGATGAGTGCATCGAGCTCTGCAATGAGATTATTGAAGAAGAGCTCGGCCACGAACAGGCCGAGGAGTCTTCTGAGGCGGAGGTGCGCCTGCCTAAGCCTTCGCAGATTTCTTCCTTTTTGGATAAGTACGTCATTGGCCAGGACAAGGCCAAGCGCGTGCTGTCGGTTGCGGTGTATAACCACTACAAGCGCATTAAGGCAGAAGAATCCGCTGCGTTAGATGCGCGACGGAAGAAGGCCGAGGGCGAAGAGGTAGAGATCTCCAAGTCCAATATTTTGATGTTGGGGCCCACCGGTTCCGGTAAGACCTACCTGGCGCAAACCTTGGCGCGCCTGCTGGATGTGCCGTTCGCCATCGCGGATGCCACCAGCTTGACCGAGGCCGGCTATGTGGGTGAGGACGTAGAAAACATCCTCTTGAAGCTGCTGCAGGCAGCAGATTTCGATGTGGAGCGCGCCCAGCGCGGAATCATCTACGTCGACGAAGTGGATAAGATTTCCCGCAAATCCGAAAACCCCTCCATTACCCGCGATGTCTCCGGCGAAGGCGTGCAGCAGGCGCTGCTGAAGATCCTGGAGGGAACCGTGGCTGCTATCCCGCCGCAGGGCGGGCGCAAGCACCCGAACCAGGAATTTATCCAGCTGGATACCTCCAATATCCTCTTCATTGTCGCCGGCGCGTTTGCGGGCCTCGACCAGGTGATCGCGGATCGCGTGGGCAAGAAGGGCGTTGGGTTTGGCGCGAAGCTGGGCACGGAAGACGAGCGGGAAAAGGTGGATCTATTCTCCCAGGTGCGCCCGGAAGACCTCGTGAAGTTTGGCTTGATTCCAGAATTCATCGGCCGTCTGCCCGTGGTGGCGACGGTGGATAACTTGGACCGCGAGGCCCTGGTCAAGGTGTTGACCGAGCCCAAGAACTCCCTGCTCAAGCAATACAGCCGCCTATTTGAGATGGATGACTGCGAGCTGGACATGGATGCCGGGGCGCTGGATGCTATCGCAGAGCTCGCCCTCGAGCGCAAGACCGGCGCGCGCGGCCTGCGCGCGATCCTGGAAGAACTGCTCGTTCCAGTGATGTTTGAGCTGCCGGACCGGGAAGATATTTCCGCCGTGCACATTACCGCGGACTGCGTCACCCAGGGCGCAGCGCCCGAATTCACCTACAAGGATGAGGCAAAGGAATCGGCCTAGCGAGAGAAACGCTGTGGTAGGAAAAAGGGGCATCGGCAAGCAGCCGGTGCTTTCTTTTTATGCCTCGCCGTAGATGTCTTGCGGGGAGGCCTCGTCGCCCTCGTCGGCATCAGAAGGCACCAAGTAAGACTCGTGGCCGGAATCGGGGATATTGGCGGTGAGGAATGCCAGCACGGTATCGACGGTAAGCCGGTGCATGCCGTCGGTATTTGCCTGGCTGGACATATCCACGCCCAAGAGGTTGTCCATCATCGCCCGGTTGGTCACGCGGTACGAGGTGAGCGAGGCGATGATGGTGAAAATATCGTTGGTGGAAATGCCCGGGCGGAAGGCACCGGCGTCCTGGCCCAGCATGAGCAGGCGATCGACGTGAAGGGCGACGCCGCTAAAATCCGCCACGGGATTGGTGGAAGAGCCCACGATGGACTGGGCGGTTTCCCAGGTCATCATGCGGATGGCCTCGGGGTGGTTGACGTACTGCCAAAAGATCCAGTCCACCAGCTTGCGCACGCCTTCGACCGGAACCGCGGAATCGAGTTCTAGGTCTTCTTCGTCAGGGCGCAGGCGCTCGGCGGCGGTGCTTAAAGCCCTTAAGTACAAGCCCTGTTTATCGCCAAAGTGATAGTGAATCATGCGCTTGGACATGCCGGATTCCGCGGCGATGGTATCCAGTTTGGTTTCAGAAAAACCCCACGCGGAAAACTGGGAAATGGCGATATCCACCACGGCATCGGTGCTGATGGAATCCGCAGCGTGAGCGTCGGAGTCTTCCGCCTGCTCCGCAGCGTGCAGCGGTTCGGTGTGCTCAGTGCTCATAGCATGTGTCCTATCTCTGCTTCGCGGCGCCGATGTGGCGATGGTGGGTAGTGTCTCGGGAACTGCACGGCCGGCCTCATGCTGGTTCGATGCGGCAGTGGTTGGCCACCGTGCAGCCGCCCACAGGCAGTGAATGCATCCCTGCAAGCGCGCTCCCCAGTGAGGTCTGTGCCGCTTCCATCATGCCCGATTAGCCCCACCCGGCGGGAGGAATGTGCCCATTGGGGGCGTTAATTTGGAGGTAAATGGGGGTAATATCCGGAAATTTCGCGGCGTTTTCCCTCCGAAAGAGGGGGATTTATTTCACAACACGCTACCTCCGTATAACGCTAAGCTCGGGGGTGGATACATCCCGTGGAGGGTGGCGTGCATGAGGGACGCTTACATCCCCACGACATATAAGGAGGAATGAGCATGACCCAGCCAGTAAAAGTAACCGTTACCGGCGCCGCCGGAAATATCGCCTACTCCCTGCTGTGGCGGATTGCCGCAGGCGACGTATTTGGCAAGGACACCCCGGTAGACCTTGCCCTCTTGGAAATCCCCGCGGTAGTAGAAAAGGCCGAGGGCGTGGCCATGGAGCTGCGAGATTCCGCCCTGCCGCTGGTTAACTCGATTACGGTGACTGATGACCTCAAGGTCGCCTTCGAGGATGCCTCCGCCGCATTCCTCGTCGGCTCCCGCCCGCGCAGCAAGGGCATGGAGCGCGCTGACCTGCTCGAGGCCAATGGCGCCATCTTTACTGAGCAGGGCAAGGCCATCAATGACTATGCGGCGCGCGATGTCCGCGTGCTGGTGGTGGGCAACCCAGCCAATACCAACGCGCTGATTGCCGCGCATAGCGCGCCGGATCTGGATAACTCCCAGTTCAACGCACTCATGCGCCTAGACCACAACCGCACCTTGGGCCAGTTGGCGGCCCAGACGGGCAAGGCCACCAAGGACTTTTCCAAGATTGCGGTCTGGGGCAACCACTCCGCCACCCAGTTCCCGGATATCGCCTTCTCAAACGCGGAGGTAGATGAGCAGTGGTACCGCGAGGAGATGATCCCCAAGGTGGCCAAGCGCGGCGCGGAGATCATCGAGGTGCGCGGCAGCTCGTCCGCGGCGTCGGCTGCATCTGCGGCCGTGGACCACATGCACGATTGGGTCCACGGCACCGAGGATTGGCGCACCGCCGCCGTGCCTTCGGATGGCTCCTACGGTGTCGATGAGGGCCTCATCTGCGGCTTTCCCACCATCTGCCGCGACGGCAAGTGGGAAATCGTCCAAGGCCTGGAGCTCAGCGATTTCCAGAAGGAGCGCATCGAGGCCTCCGTGCAGGAGCTGCGTGAGGAGCGCGAGGCCGTAGCCCACCTGCTGAAAGGTTAAGCCTCCAGCACCAAGTTATCGATGAGCCGCACCGGCCCCACATGCGCTGCTACCAGCGCCAAGGCGGGCCGGTGTTGTGCATCTACGGGCTCGAGCGTGGCCGGGTCCACCACGGTGAGGTAATCCACCGTCACGCCGGGGGAGGAAGCGAGCTGGGCCTCAGCTTCTTCACGTGAGGCGCCATCCTGCAGCGCGAAGAGTGCCTGGGATAAGGCGACCGCCTGCTCACGCTCGGCGGCACTGAGGCGCGCATTGCGGCTGGACTCGGCCACGCCGTCCGTTGCGCGCACGATGGGCACGCTGATGATGTCCAGCGGCAGGTCGAGGTCCGCCACCAGGCGGCGGATGATCGCTACTTGCTGCGCATCCTTTTGCCCAAAATAAGCGCGGTCTGGTGTGACAAGGTGAAACAGCTTGCTCACCACGGTGGCCACGCCGTCAAAGTGGCCGGGGCGCGAGGCACCTTCCAAGACCGAGCCCATCTCACCCGTGCGCACCCACACCCGCGGGGTGCCACCCGGGTACATTTCCTCCACGCTGGGGGCGAAGACCGCATCGACTCCCAACGAGTCCAGCAGTGCGGCATCCGCGTCGAGGGTGCGCGGGTAGGCGCGGTAGTCTTCGCAGTCGCCCAGGTCCGTGAACTGGAGGGGATTGACAAAGACCGAGCACACCACGGTGTCGTTGTCTTCGCGGGCGCGGCGAATGAGGGAAGCGTGGCCGTCGTGAAGCGCGCCCATCGTGGGCACCAAACCCACGGAACCGGACGCTGCCGCGCGGAAGGCACGGAGTTCGGATTTAGTTGTGAGGATCTGCATGGCTTAAGACCTTAGTCCTCGAAAGACTCCTCGGCGTTGGGGAAGGAACGTTCACCCACATCTGCGACATAGTCCTTCGCTCCTTCCAGCAGCGCGCCGCGCAGATTCGCGTAGCGGCGCACAAAACGCGGCGCCTTGGGACCTCCCAGGCCGAAGGCATCGGTCCACACCAGAATCTGACCGTCGGTCTGCGCGCCGGCGCCGATGCCGATGGTGGGGATGGGCAGCTCCTTGGTCACCTGCTCAGCAAGGGCTGCCGGGACCATCTCCAGCACCACGGCGAAGGCGCCGGCCTCGGCGAGGGCGCGGGCGTCGTCGTGAAGCTTCTCCGCACCGGCACCCCGGCCTTGGACCACGAAGCCGCCCAAGGCGTGGACCTGCTGGGGTGTAAAGCCAATGTGGGCGCAGACCGGGATGCCGGCGGCGACAAGCGCGGCAACAATGGGAGCGCGCTCCGCACCGCCCTCCAGCTTCACGGCCTGCGCGCCGGTTTCCTTCATGACGCGCACCGCGGTCTCCAGCGCCTGGGAGGGGCCGTCCTCATAGGAGCCGAAGGGAAGGTCCACCACCACGAAGGCGCGGGAGGTCGAAGCAACCACCGCGCGGGCCAGCGGGATCATCTCATCGAGGGTGAGCGAGAGCGTGGTTTCGCGGCCCAGCACCACGTTGGCCAGGGAATCGCCGACGAGCAGGAGATCGACCCCGGCTTCATCGAAGATTTCGGCGGTCAAGCAGTCGTAGCTCGTCAGGCACGCGAAGGCCTGAGAGTTGTCTTTGGCTTGGGTGAAGTAACGGGTGCGGAGGCGGGCGCGGTGGCCAGGGTTGTGAGACATGCCCTTACTCTAGACAGGCCGGTGGTGCCAGTTGACGCACAGGGTAGAGTTGGCCAGGTGACTGATCAGAATAAAGAGCAACTCGTTGGCACCAACCGCGCGGACCAGCTTCCCAAGTCCTGGGAGCCGCAGGCAGTAGAAAAAGACCTCTACGAAGGCTGGGTAAGCGCCGGTTACTTCACCCCGGATGCATCCTCGGAGGCGGAGCCCTATTCCATCGTGCTGCCGCCGCCGAACGTCACCGGCCAGCTGCACATGGGCCACGCCTTGGACCACACTCTGATCGACTCCATCATTCGCCGCAAGCGCATGCAGGGCTATGCCACCCTGTGGCTGCCGGGCGCTGACCACGCAGGCATCGCCACCCAGACCAAGGTGGAGGCCCGTCTGCGTGAGCAGGAGGGAAAGAAGCGCTGGGACTATGAGCGCGAGGAATTCATCAACAAGGTCTGGGAATGGAAGGAAGAATTCGGTGGCACCATCCAGAACCAGATGCGCGCCATCGGTGACTCCGTGGACTGGACCCGCGAGCGCTTTACCCTGGATGAGGGCCTGTCGCGTGCGGTACAGACCATCTTTAAGAACCTCTACGATGAGGGCATGATTTACCGGGCCAACCGCCTGGTCAACTGGTCACCGGTGCTAGAGACCGCCGTTTCTGATATCGAGGTCGTCTACAAGGACGTCGAGGGCGAGCTGGTCTCCATCCGTTATGGCTCGCTCAATGACGATGAGCCGCACCTCATTGTTGCCACCACGCGTGTGGAAACCATGCTTGGCGATGTCGCCATTGCCGTCCACCCCGACGATGAGCGCTACGCCCACCTCGTGGGCCAAGAATTGGATCACCCCTTCCGCGATGACCTGAAGCTGAAGATCATCGCCGATGATTACGTGGACATGGATTTTGGTACCGGTGCGGTAAAGATCACCCCGGCCCACGATCCAAATGACTACGCCATGGGCACCCGCCATAACTTGGATATGCCGACGGTGATGGATACCACCGGCCACATCGCGCATACCGGCACCCGGTTTGATGGCATGACGCGCGAAGATGCGCGCGTGGAAATTAGGGAGGCGCTGCGGGAGCAGGGGCGCATCCTCAAAGAAATCCGCCCCTATGTTCACTCCGTGGGCCACTCGGAGCGCTCCGGCGAGCCCATCGAGCCGCGCCTATCGCTGCAGTGGTTCGTCGATGTCGCGCAGATGGCGAAGGCTTCCGGTGACGCCGTGCGTGAGGGCGATACCGTCTTGCACCCGCAGTCGCTGGAACCGCGCTATTTTGAGTGGGTCGATGACATGCACGATTGGTGCATCTCCCGCCAGCTGTGGTGGGGCCACCGCATCCCCATTTGGTACGGCCCGGAGCGTACGAACGAGTCCGGCGAGGTCGAGCGTGACATCGTGTGCGTCGGCCCCGATGAGGAGCCGCCGGCAGGATACGAGCAGGATCCGGATGTCCTCGATACCTGGTTCTCTTCGGCGCTGTGGCCATTTTCCACCCTGGGCTGGCCCGATAAGACCCCGGATCTGGAGAAGTTCTATCCCACCAATGTGCTGGTTACGGCCTATGACATTTTGTTCTTCTGGGTCGCCCGCATGATGATGTTTGGCACCTTTGCCGGCACCAAGACCCCAGAGCATTTGGGTAAAGGCACCGATGGCCGCCCGCAGATTCCTTTCAAAGACCTTTACCTGCACGGCCTTGTGCGCGATGAGCAGGGCCGCAAGATGTCCAAGTCCCTGGGCAATGGCATTGACCCGATGGACTGGGTGCGCGATTACGGCGCCGATGCGCTGCGCTTTACCCTGGCCCGCGGCGCCAACCCGGGCGTGGACTTGCCGCTGGGCTCTGACGCTGCCGCGGCATCGCGCAATTTCGCTACCAAGCTCTTTAATGCCACCAAGTTCGCGCTGATGAACGGCGCCGGCGTGGCACCTTTGCCCAGCCGCACGGAGCTTTCCGATGCCGACCGCTGGATCCTCGACCGCGCTGAAGAGGTGCGCACCCAGGTCGATGCCTACTTGGACGATTATCAATTTGCCAAGGCCAACGAGCTGCTCTACCACTTCACCTGGGACGAGCTCTGTGACTGGTACCTGGAGATTGCCAAGACGCAGATCCCGAGCGATGGCGAAACGGTAGAAGGCCGCAATACCCAGATCGTCTTGGGCCGCGTCATCGACGTGGTGCTGCGCCTATTGCACCCCACCATGCCGTATGTGACCGAGGTGCTGTGGAAGGCATTGACCGGCGGGGAATCCATCGTCATCGCCCCGTGGCCCACAGTGGCCGATACCAACGGCGGCGCCACCAAGGACGCGGTGGCCGCCCGCCGCATCGATGATGCCGATAAGCTCATTACCGAGCTGCGCCGCTTCCGCTCCGATCAGGGCGTTAAGCCTTCGCAAAAGGTGCCGGGCCGCCTCGACTTCGCCGCGGCAGACCTGCAGGGCCAAGAGGAATTGGTCCGCAACCTGGCCAATACCACCGCGCCGGGCGAGGACTTTAACCCCTCGGCCTCCATTGAGGTGCGCCTGTCCCAGGCCACCGTGGAGGTAACGCTGGATACCCACGGCGCGGTCGACGTTGAAGCCGAGCGCAAGCGCCTGGAAAAGGATCTGGCCAAGGCCAATAAGGAACTGGAACAGACCGGCAAGAAGCTGGGCAATGAGAACTTCCTGGCCAAGGCGCCGGAAGAGGTGGTCAATAAGATTCGGGCGCGCCAAGACATCGCACGCGAGGAAGTCGAGCGCATTACCAGCCGTTTGGAGGGCCTTAAGTAGTGACAGATCAGCGCTTCAATCACGACGCCAACGGGAACGGCGAGGTCGCCGGGGGAGAAGACGATTTTGAAATCGTCGATGCCCTCAAGGAAGGCACCGATGGCACCCCGGTGGAGATCACGGAATCGGGCCTGACCCTGAACCTCGGCATGGGCGAAGACGAAGAATATAACGACGCCGCGCCCCAAGAGGTATCCCCGGAGGAGCTGCAGGCGCTCGGTGAGGTGGAAGACGAGCTCAACCAGCGCTGGCCGGAGACTAAGATCGAGCCCACCCTGGAGCGCATCGAGATGCTCATGGATTTGCTCGGTCACCCCGAACAGTCCTTTGATGTCATCCACATTGCGGGCACCAATGGTAAGTCTTCTACCGCGCGCATGGTCGATTCGCTGCTGCGTTCCTTCCACCGCCGCGTGGGCCTGGTCACCAGCCCGCACCTGCAGCGGGTCACCGAGCGCATCGGCATCGATGGCCGGCCCATCCACCCGCGCGACTACGTGCGCCTGTGGCACGAAATCAAGCCGTACGTGGAGATGGTGGATGCGCGCTCTGAGGTCCCCATGTCCAAGTTCGAGGTCTTGGTGGGCCTATCCTATGCAGCGTTTGCCGATGCCCCCGTTGACGTCGCCGTCGTCGAGGTCGGCCTCGGTGGGACGTGGGATGCCACGAACGTGGTCAATGCGGACGTTTCCGTGATTACCCCGGTGGGCCTAGACCACACGGATTACCTGGGCAGCGATATTCGGGAGATTGCGGGGGAGAAGGCGGGTATCATCAAGCGCCGCGCCGATGCCGAAGACCCGCTGACCCCGAATGAAAACATCGCCATTATTGCCGAGCAAGACCCTGAGGCCATGCAGGTCATCCTGCAGCGCGCGGTGGATATGGATGCCGGCGTGGCCCGCTCCGGAGCGGAATTCGCGGCCTTAGAATCCCGCATTGCGGTCGGTGGCCAGCAGGTTAATATCCAGGGCCTCGGCGGCATGTACGAGGATATTTTCTTGCCGTTGCACGGCGAGCACCAGGCCAAGAATGCGGCCGTTGCCCTTGCAGCGGTGGAAGCCTTCTTCGGTGCCTCTTCCGGGCATCCTCTGGATATTGCCTCCGTGCGCAACGGTTTTGCCAAGACGATTTCGCCCGGCCGCCTCGAGCGAGTGCGCACCTCGCCCACGACGTTTATCGATGCCGCCCACAATCCCCACGGCGCCAAGGCGCTTGGCGCGGCGCTCGACCG
Organism: Corynebacterium sp. MSK310; assembly: GCF_030227355.1. Lineage (NCBI taxonomy): Bacteria > Bacillati > Actinomycetota > Actinomycetes > Mycobacteriales > Corynebacteriaceae > Corynebacterium > Corynebacterium sp. MSK310. The sequence goes on along the minus strand of NZ_JASPFZ010000005.1, from coordinate 99,510 downwards.
CGATTTCGATTTTGCGCGGCTCATCGGCGTGCTCTCCATCTTTGGCGATAAGGATGCCCAAGGCATCCTCGCCGCGCTGGAGCCGTACTTGAGCGAGGTGGTAATCTCCCAGAACTCCTCGCCGCGCGCGATCGATGCCTATGAATTGGCGGAAACGGCCCGCGATATTTATGGCGAAGAGCGCGTCTATGTGGCCGATGATCTGCCCGGTGCCTACGCGCAAGCCGTGGAGCTGGCGGAGGAATCTGAGGTGCAATCCGGCTCCGGTATTGTCATTACCGGTTCGGTGGTTACCGCCGGCGAAGCCCGCGCTATGTTTGGAAAGGAGCCCGCATGACCAGCCCTCATCCCCGGTCCCGCCCGCCTCGGCCGCCGCGCCGCGGCGACGAAATCGCGGACAATGAAATCGGCCCATTGGGCCTAGGGCAGGATCCCGTCAAGGATCCGCTCAAGAGCTTTAATGGCATGGTCATCGCCAGCTCGCTCATCATGGAGTCAATCACGCTCGTTTTGGCGCTGCCGCTGTTGTACAAGCTGTATGACGGCACGTTGTGGACGCCGTTTAACTACGGCGTAGTCATAGGTGCCCTGATATTCCACTTGGGCATGATCGCGTTTATGAATAAGAAGTGGGCGCTGACCGTCATCGTGTGGGCGCAGCTATTGGGCCTCATCCTTGGCTTCATGGCGCACTGGTCCATCGCCGCGATCTTCATCATCTTTGGCATGGAGTGGCTCCTTGCGGCGTATTTGCGCAGTAACTTAATCGCCCGCATGAAGCGCGGTTACTTAACTACCCAGCACCTCAACCAGAAGTAGTGGCCATGCGCACCGTCTATCTCGTCCTCGCGGCCCTAGCCTGCATTGCCGCGGTCGCTGCCCGCGCAGCCACGGGCGCGCCGTGGCTGCCGCTGGTAGCACTCATCATCGCCGCCGTATTTTTGGCCCTGGCACTGCGCGCTAATTTTCAGCGGGCAGAAGAAGCCACTCTTGATGATTTGGATAAAAAGCAGCGCGCAGAGATTAAGCGCTTGCTGGGCAACGGCCAGTTCGGCACGGCGGTTAACCAAGTGCGCCTGTGGTTTAGGGGGACCTCGCATGAGCGCGCGACGGAGATAGTCCAGCAGCTTACTTAGTGTTTATTAAATGCCGCCCACTGCGCTGCCCCCGCTTATAGCCCTCGGGCGTGGACGAATTGTGGGTATTCGGTACAGTATGGGGCATGACTGAACGTACATTGATCCTCATTAAGCCGGACGGCGTAAAGAACGGCCACGTGGGCGAGATTATTGCCCGCATCGAGCGCAAGGGCCTCAAGCTGGCCGAGCTGGACCTGCGCGTGGCTGACCGTGAGACCGCAGAAAAGCACTACGAAGAGCACAAGGACAAGCCATTTTTCGGCGAGCTGGTGGACTTCATCACCTCCGCACCGTTGATTGCCGGCGTTGTTGAAGGCGAGCGCGCCATCGAGGCATGGCGCCAGCTGGCCGGTGGCACCGACCCAGTCTCCAAGGCTGCGCCGGGTTCCATCCGCGGTGACTTCGCACTCAGCGTGGGCGAGAACATCGTTCACGGCTCCGACTCCCCAGAGTCCGCCGAGCGAGAAATCGGAATTTGGTTCCCTAACCTTTAAGCACTGAACCTACCTAGTTTTCAAGGAGGCCCGAGCATTATGCTCGGGCCTTTTCGTCTTTGGGGGATTTTGGACCCTAGCGGACGTTACAGACATATTAGGTCAGGATTTTATTGAGAGCGGCTCTTTAGTGGAAAGAGAGTAAATCGCGCAACGCGGTGAAAGCTTCCTTTTGTACTTCATGGGTGACGGTGCGGCCTACTTGTCGCTTGGCCAAGAGGCCAGCATCTCGCAATTTTGCAAGATGATGAGACACCGTCGGTTGGCTAAGACCGGATAATGGGGTCAGTTCGGAGACGCTCATCGGGCCACAGCCTTCATCGCACAATATAGACAAAAGGCGAAGTCGAGCAGGATCTGCAAGTACCTTGAATTGCTGGGCAAAGCGTACGGAATCGTCCTGGTTTAGGGGTCCGTTGCTGAGTGAACAACATTCGTTGGTGTGGGGATTTTTAGCCATGCCGCACGAAGAAACCATGCCTTCAGTATAGGGGCGTTTACCACACCCAGCTCGTCAGTACAGGGTCGTAAAAGAAGCGGAACTAAACCCAGGACGCTTCATATTGACAGGTATCGATATGAATGGTTACAGTTTTGCAGTGTACAGCGCTACTTGGGGCAATAGAGGAGATGGGTATGGCTACATCACAGCAGCCGCGTTTGGCTTTTCTCGATCGTTTTCTTCCCGTGTGGATCATCATAGCTATGATTCTTGGCCTGCTTATAGGTCATTTTCTTCCAGGCATTGGAAAGGCACTCTCAGCTTGGGAGGTTGGAGGTATTTCCCTTCCAATTGCTTTAGGGCTACTGGTGATGATGTATCCACCCCTTGCTAAAGTGCGCTATGAAAAGACTCGGGAGATTGCGACAGATCGGCGGCTGATGACCGTGTCGATCGTCTTGAATTGGCTTGTAGGGCCAGCATTCATGTTCGTACTGGCCTGGATATTCTTGGCAGATCAACCGGAGCTGCGCACGGGTCTTATTATTGTCGGCCTTGCCCGTTGCATCGCCATGGTCTTGGTGTGGTCAGACCTATCCTGCGGTGACCGAGAAGCCACGGCAGTATTAGTAGCAATCAACTCCGTCTTCCAAGTTGCGATGTTCGGTGTCCTGGGTTGGTTCTACCTGCAGATACTGCCGGGATGGCTGGGTCTTGATACCACCTCTGTCGAATTCTCTTTCTGGTCCATTGTTACTTCAGTGCTCGTATTCTTAGGCATCCCGCTTTTGCTCGGGGTTATCTCCCGAGTATGGGCAGAGAAAACTAAAGGGCGTGAGTGGTTCGAAAACCGTTACCTTCCTGCGGTGTCTCCTTTGGCAATGATCGGTTTGCTGTATACAATCGTCTTACTGTTCTCCCTGCAAGGAGAACAGCTAGTGGAGCAGCCGGTAGCAGTGGTTAGGGTAGCCGTGCCTCTGATGCTGTACTTTGTCGGGATGTTCTTTTTGGCTTTGGGCGTAGCTAAGGCTGTCGGAATGAACTATGCACAATCTGCCTCAGTGGCCTTTACCGCAGCGGGAAACAATTTTGAGTTAGCCATCGCGGTGTCCATCGGTACCTTTGGTGCCACCTCTGCTCAAGCATTGGCCGGTACTATCGGGCCCCTTGTTGAAATTCCGGTTTTGGTTGGCCTGGTATACGTAATGCTCTGGATTGGTCCCAAGTTATTTTCCGGAGACCGGACTCTGCCGAATTAGCGCCTGCCAAGTTGATACAGGCACCGCACTCCCGTAGGGGTGAGGGTGATGCGCCAGCTTTCTACTTTGGAGCGCAGTCCAATATCTTCTACCTTCACGAGCCCATGCTTTTTTAGTTCCTGAAGAGCATCCGGCAGGGTATCTAGTTCCACCTGCATCAGGCGGGACAAGGCCTTGGTGGTGGTCGTATTGCCCTGGACGGCCCCGGCGGTGACGAGGGCGGTGAGGATATTTAGGTGGGCATCGGCAAGCTGCATGGCACTATCCGTGACCCCCTCTAAGGGATCTTCAGCCACGATGCGCTGCATGCGGCGGCGGCCAATGCGAAAGGACTGGGAAAACATGGCCCACAAGCCCAGCGGGAGTGCGAACGCCGACACCGCTCCGGTTAAGATGCCTTCTACGGGCGGGGCCAGGGAAATATCCGGCAACCAGCCGGCCGCGGATAGCGGGGCCATGGCCAGCGGTAGAGCAAGTGGAATTACTGGCGCCCAATAAGCAATGGCGGGGTAATCGCCCTCGAGGTAGACATCCTGGCTAGCCCCAATAGAGCGGGGATAATGGCGGATGAGGTGCACCAATCCGATGACCGCAAAGACCGCAAAAACGCCGGCACCCATTAGCATGTAGTCGGCCCCTGTTTGGGCAAACCCGAGGGCAAAGCCGGCCGGAACGCCGAATAAGCACGCCTCTTTCGGCGTAATCTCATTGCGCTGCCGGTACTGCGATAATGTTCGGGCGGGACGTGGTGCCAGTTCTACCATAAGTTCAAACGTATCATCGCCCACAGCCTGCTCGCCCAGCCAAGATTCTGTGACACAATGGAACTCACGCGCAGCGCGCGCATAATTTCATAACCCCACAAGCTTTAACGCAGTGCGTTTATCGTGGCTATTCGTGCGGCAGCGGCGCGGTCCTTTTTGGGACTGTGCCTGCGCCCGAGTGGTCGGCGCACCATACAATCGAAGTACAGGAGTAAGCCCAACTAATGGCGGCACAGAACTCTCAAGAAACAACTGAAAACCTCCAGGCAGCCGCGGCTTTGGCCCAGTGGATAGACCCGAGCGAGCTCAAAGATAAAACCCGCGTATATGCCATGGCCAAAAAGCTCGGCCTATCATCACGCCAGCTGGTGGCGCAGCTTAAGGACATGGGTCTGAACAAGACCGCGCAGAGCTCCATTACCTGCGCGGAAGCCGGCGACCTCTTTGCGGCTTTGGCGCGCCACGCCGGCGCTGCGGAGGCGGGACAGTCGGCAGCCGCGGACGAGAACCCAGAGGACGCAAAGCCCGAGGTCAAGGCCAAAACCACCAAGCGGGCTCGGCGCGCCCGCAAGGCCACGAAGAAGTCCGCACCCGCGGCAAAGAAGGAACCGGCGCGGGCCGATGCCGCGGTGGGAGATAGCGCTCCGGCTGAAAGCACTGCTGCCGATGGGGAAGGAGAAAAGAACCTGCGCTACCGCGTGCGCAAGAACGTGGATAATGAAATCTCCCAGATTGAGGAAAAGGTCGATGCTTCGCTGGTAAAGAGCGCACTGCCGGATGTAAAGCAGGCGCCGGATCGTCTGCCGGATCCTGAGCCGTCGAACGCGCCCGCGCGCGCTGAAGATGATGCCGATGCTAATGCCACCGACGCTGCCGCTGCCGGAGCTGGCGAAGCGACTGGGACCGTGGATCCGGCCAAGCTGCATGAGGTGCTGGCAGAGGCCGGCGAGGACTTCGACGATGATTACTATGCCCCGCGCATAGTCCCGCGCGCGGAGACGGACGACGATTCCGCTGCGTATGACTTCGCGCCGCTGTTTATGCCGCCGCAGCAGCAGGACGCCGCCGAGCTTGGTGAGGATGAGGCCGCGGACATGGCGGCGATCGCTGAAGCCGCTGATGCGGCGGAACCTGGCGACGACGCAGAGCCGGACGAGGCCGAGGTAGACAATAAGGCGTCGCGCGGGGGTTCTGACAAGCGTCGCCGCGGCCGCCGTGGTACCTCCCGTGGGCGCGGCGTGCACGAGAACGCCAAGAAGGATGTGGCGGATAAGGAGCCGGAGCTTATCGATGAGCCCAAGGCCATCCGTGGCTCCACCCGCATCGAGGCACAGAAGCGCCGCCGCGCAGAATTGCGCGAAAAGGGCCGCGAGCGCCAGCACATCGTGTCCCAGGCGGAATTTTTGGCGCGGCGCGAGGCCGTGAAACGCACCATGGTGGTGCGCGATAAGCAGCGCGAGGACGGCGCGGGCATCGTCACGCAGGTGGGCGTGCTTGAAGATGACCTCTTGGTCGAGCACTTCGTTACCACCGAGGCCCAAGCCTCCCTCATTGGCAATATTTACTTAGGCCGCGTGCAAAACGTCTTGCCATCCATGGAGGCGGCATTCGTGGACATCGGCCAGGGCCGCAATGGTGTGCTTTATGCTGGCGAGATTGACTGGCGCAAGACCAAATTGCACGGGCGGTCCCGCAAGGTTGAAAATACCCTGAAATCCGGCGATCAAATCTTGGTGCAGGTGGCAAAGGACCCGATTGGCCACAAGGGTGCGCGCCTGACCACCCGGATTTCCTTGGCCGGGCGCTACCTCGTCTACGTACCAGGCGGCCGCAGTGCTGGAATTTCGCGCAAGCTGCCGGCACCGGAGCGCAAGCGCTTAAAGGACATCTTGGGCCGCGTGGTGCCAGGCGATGGCGGAGCCATCATCCGTACCGCTGCCGAAAACGTTCCCGAGGAGGCCATTGCAGCAGATGTGCAGCGCCTGCATAACCGGTGGGAAGATATTTCCACCCAAGCTAAGAAGGAAAAATCCTCCAAGGGTGCTAAGCCGGTCACGCTCTATGAAGAGCCGAATATGCTCATCAAGGTCGTCCGGGATCTCTTCAACGAAGACTTCCATCGCCTGATCGTGGACGGGAAGCGTTCCTTTAATACGGTCAATGCCTACGTGGAATCCATGGCCCCGGACCTTGCAGACCGCGTGGTGCGCTATAAGCCCAAGGACCACGGCGGCCAGGATGCCTTTGCCGCCTACCGCATTGATGAGCAGCTGCATAAGGCGCTCTCGCGCAAGGTATGGCTGCCATCTGGCGGCACCTTGGTCATCGATCGTACCGAGGCCATGACCGTCATCGATGTCAACACCGGCAAGTTCACCGGCTCCGGCGGCAACCTGGAAGAGACCGTGACCCGCAATAACCTGGAGGCGGCCGAAGAAATCGTGCGCCAGATGCGCCTGCGCGATCTGGGCGGCATGATCGTGGTGGACTTTATTGACATGGTCTTGCCGGAAAACCAGGACCTGGTTTTGCGCCGCCTGAAGGAGGCCCTGGGTCGCGACCGCACGCGCCACCAGGTATCCGAGGTTACCTCCCTGGGCTTGGTGCAAATGACGCGCAAGCGCTTGGGCACCGGCCTGGTAGAGACCTTTTCTACCGAGTGTGAGCACTGCCATGGCCGCGGCATCATCATCCACGAGTACCCGGTCGATGAAGCTGAAGACAACCACTCCGGCCAGCATTCGCACGGTTCCTCCAAGTCGCACAAGAAGCCAGACCACGATCCCCAGCAGCACCCGGCTGCCGTGGCCATGCACGAGCATGACGATGAAGACGAGCGCGCGGAGAAGAAGGGCCAGAAGCACCACAAGGGGCATAAGGCCGCTAACCAGCCGCAGAAGTACCAAAAGACCAACGCTCCCCTCTACAGCAGCGAGGACGAGCAGTCACCGTCGCTGGAGGAGCTCGTGGCCAATGTCGTCGTAGACGATGAGACCGCCGACTCCACACAGAAGGCCGCACAGAAGCGAGCCGACAACGCCCGCGGACACCGTGACGAGCGCAGCCGTGGCCGCAGCGAAGACAAGCAGAAGAAGCGCCGCCGAGTGCAGAAGAAGTCCGAGGTCTCTGAAATCGAGGCCATCGCCTATGCTGCGGCAGAAAACGCTGCCGAAAGCGATGAGGTACAGGAATTTAATTCCTATGTGTCCGATGGCCAAGAATCACCGGCGAAGGAGAAGAAGCGCACCCAGCGGGGCAAGAAGCCGCGCCGGGCAACGCGGACCTCGCCAGCTTCCCGCCGCGTGCAGGAGCAGCAGAAACAGCGCCAGCAGGCGGCTGAAGAGAAGAAGGCGGTAGCTACCGATGCCCCGGAGAAGACCTACGAGGAGGCAGTAGCCGAGTTTGAGGCTTCTCCGCGCCGGAAGCGGCGCACGCGCGGAAATTCGCGTTCCGATAATCGCCCGCGCCCAGAGGCTTTTGCCCAGCCACAAAAAGAGGAATCCACGGGTTCCGCCGAGAAGTCACGCGGTGACGGTGCGGCACAGCAGGACGCCGAGCAGCAAAAGCCTCGCAGCAAGTCACGCGGGCGTGGTCGGCGTCGCAGCGTTCGCACCCAGCCAAATTCCCGCCGGGCAAATGTGCGGGCCTCGCACCGGGCAAACGCGCAGGATGTAAAGCAGGACGACAAGCGCGGGGACACCTCGCGAACTGCGGAGCAGCGTCACGAGAATATCAGTGGCGGGAAGAATAAATCCTCGGTACAGGGAGGCCGTCGCGGCAAGCGCCGGGTGGTGCGTACGAACCCGAGGGATAAGGCCACCTCGCACAATGCGGGTGGCCCAACGGCTACACCTGTTCAAGGGGAGAAGGATTCCCAGAAGGCTAGTGCTCCGCAGACTGAAACCAAGGTCATTCGCCGCGGGAAGAAGCGCGCGGTGAAAAAGACCGGGGCGCCGGCAGCGGCCGCGCGGCAGGAACGTACTGGGGAAAAGGCGTCCACTAACGCGCCGGAGACCCCGCAGACTGGTGCTAAGGACGCGGGCCGGCGGCGGCGCCGCGTAGCACGGCGAGCTACTTCCTAGGGCATCGCCACGCGGGTGCGAAGTGCGTGGTTTGTATTTTGTACCCGCGGCGGGGTAGTCTTTGACAGTCGCTGTTTAGAACTCTCGGCGCTGGATCAGCCCACAATTGCCGCCCGGTGATTGCGGACATGTTCGCGCGGGGTCTGAACGCAATATGTAAGTGTCCATTCGGATAACGGCCTGGATGCCGTGTCCGAGCGAGTTTAGATAAGGGGTAACCCTCTATGTACGCGATCGTCAAGACCGGCGGCAAGCAGTACAAGGTTGCTGAAGGTGACCTCGTCAAGGTCGAGAAGATCGAGGGTGAGCCAGGCTCTGCCGTGGCTCTCACCCCGGTTCTGCTCGTCGATGGCGCCGCTGTGAAGTCCAAGGCTTCCGACTTGGAGAAGGTTTCCGTTGCTGCGGAAATCGTTGAACAGGGTAAAGGTCCAAAGATTGATATCTTGAAGTACAAGAACAAGACTGGTTACAAGAGGCGTTTGGGTCACCGCCAGCCTCAGACCACCTTGAAGATCACCGGTATCAAGTAAGCCTTAACCGGGCTGCAAATCATCCCCGAAGGAGGGAAACGACATGGCACACAAGAAGGGTGCTTCCAGCTCCAGCAACGGTCGTGATTCCGAGTCCAAGCGCCTCGGCGTCAAGCGCTTCGGTGGTCAGCAGGTTAACGCCGGCGAGATCATCGTGCGTCAGCGCGGCACCAAGTTCCACCCAGGTGAGAACGTTGGTCGCGGCGGCGATGACACCTTGTTCGCACTTGCTGCTGGCTCCGTGAAGTTCGGCATCAAGCGCGGCCGTCGGATGGTCAACATCATCCCGGCTGAAGAGGTTGCTGCAGAAGCTACTGCTTAAGCACGACCGCAGCAGTCAATCCTCGGGCAGCTTTCACTACGGGTGAGGGCAGCTCGAGGATTTTCTCGTTTTACCTCCCACTGTGCTGGCAGGGCATGGGTTGGAGTCCGAGCTTGGCTACGCATTACACTGGCTAAGACAATAGATTTAAATAAGAAGGGTGTGGCACATCATGGCACGATTTATTGACTGCGTCGTCTTGCACTTACAGGCTGGCGACGGTGGGCATGGCTGTGTGTCTGTCCACCGCGAGAAATTCAAGCCATTGGGCGGACCGGATGGCGGCAATGGCGGCCACGGTGGCGACATTGTTTTGGAGGTCTCAGAGCAGATCCATACCTTGATGGACTTCCACTACCGCCCGCATATTAAGGCCGAGCGCGGTGGTAACGGTGCCGGCGATATGCGCAATGGCGCGCGCGGTGAGGACCTGATTCTGGAGGTTCCCGCAGGTACGGTTGTGCGCACGGAAAAGGGTGAGACCTTGGCGGATCTTACTGTGCCGGGCACGCGTTTCGTCGCGGCCGAGGGCGGTTTTGGCGGCTTGGGCAACGCGGCGTTGGCGTCTAAGAACCGCAAGGCACCGGGCTTTGCGCTGCAGGGCGAGCCGGGCCAAGCTCATGATTTGGTGCTCGAGCTGAAATCCATGGCGGATGTGGGGCTTGTGGGATTTCCTTCGGCGGGCAAGTCCTCGTTGATCTCTGTGCTGTCTGCAGCCAAGCCGAAGATTGGTGACTACCCGTTTACCACCCTGCAGCCCAACTTGGGTGTGGTGGATATGGGCGATAGCTCCTTTACCATTGCAGATGTCCCTGGTCTTATCCCTGGCGCCGCCGATGGCAAAGGCTTGGGGCTAGACTTCTTGCGCCACATCGAGCGCACGGCCGTGCTGGCCCACGTCGTTGATACCGCATCCATCGAGCCGGGCCGCGACCCGGAATCCGATATTGAGGCGCTGGAAAATGAGCTGGCCAAATACCAGGAAGCGCTAGAAAGCGATACCGGCTTGGGTGACCTGCGCGAGCGCCCGCGCGTTATCATTTTGAATAAGGCCGATGTGCCGGAAGCAGAAGAGCTTGCGGAGTTCGTCAAGGATGACCTGAAGGAAAAGTTTGGCTGGCCGGTGTTTATCATTTCTGCGGCAGCGCGTAAGGGTTTGGACCCGCTGAAATTCAAGCTCATGGAAATGGTCACCGAGCACCACAAGGCACAGCCTAAGCCGAAGCGGGATCCTTCCCATACCGTTATTCACCCCAAGGCCCAAGCGCATAAGAAAAACACCGGCAGCTTCGCAGACTTTAGCGTGCGACCAGACCCAGAAGTGCAGGGCGGATTCATCGTGGAAGGCGAAAAGATCGAGCGCTGGATCACCCAGACCGACTTTGAAAACGATGAGGCCGTGGGCTACTTGGCGGACCGCCTGGCCAAGGCCGGCGTGGAAGACGAGCTGCACAAGCAGGGCGCGGTGGAAGGCTGTCCCGTTACCATCGGCGGCATTACCTTCGAATGGGAGCCGATGACCGGCGGCGATCCCACTATGGCCAGCCGCGGTGAGGATGCCCGCCTCAAGGGCACTAATCGCGTGTCGGCTGCGGAGCGCAAGCGTGCTTCCCAAGCCCGGCGTGGCTTGGTTGATGAGCTCGACTACGGAGACGAGGAAGAGATCACCCGTGAAGGCGCTAACCGAGACCGGTGGCAGGGTTAGTCGTTAACTTCCAGTGAAGGGAAGTGGGGGCAATTCCACCGGATGATTGCCCCCAGTTCAGACGCATTATGCTGCGCACATGGGGGAAATGTGCCCCAATGAAGGGGGCGGGCGGCATAAGCTTTGTACACTATTGAGTTATGTCTGCTGATCAACAGAAAGAGCCCATTCTTCCGCTCCCCGTAGAGCCGTTTGATGGCCCTACCGCTGATACTCCGTTCCCCGAAGCCCTTGATGAAAACCCGATAGCCTCCGGGTTTGAATCCGAATTGCGCAACTCTATCGCTGAGGCCAAGCGCGTCGTTGTAAAGATTGGTTCCTCGTCGCTGACGGATGAGAATTTCCGCGTGGCGCAGGAAAAGATCGATCACATCGTTGATGCTGTCCACGCACGCATGGGACGCTCCGATGTCATCATCGTTTCCTCCGGTGCGGTTGCTGCCGGTATGGGCCCGCTCGGCCTGCACCAGCGCCCCACCGACCTCGCTACGAAGCAGGCCTCGGCGTCTGTGGGCCAGGTTCACCTAGCCTATGAGTGGGGCCGTTCCTTTGCGCGCTACCAGCGCACCATCGGTCAGGTGCTGCTTACGGCGTCCGATGCCGGGCACCGCGACCGCGCCCGCAACGCGCAGCGCACCATTGATCGCCTGCGCCAGCTGCGCACCATTCCCATCGTGAACGAAAACGACGCCGTTGCTACCTCGGAGATGCACTTTGGCGATAACGACCGCCTATCGGCCTTGGTCGCAAATTTGGTGGGCGCAGACGCGCTCTTCCTGTTCTCTGACGTTGATGGCCTCTATGACAAGAACCCGGCCGAGCCGGATGCGAAGTTCATCGACGAGGTGCGCACCGGTAAGGATCTTAAGGGCGTTGTTGCAGGCGATGGCGGCAAGGTTGGCACCGGCGGTATGGCCACGAAGGTCTCGGCCGCCCGCCTGGCCACCCGCGGCGGCATTCCAGTGCTGTTGACCTCCACCGATAATATTGGCCCCGCGCTTTCCGATGCCTCCGTGGGCACCGTCTTCCACACCCGCGAGGAACGCCAGCTTTCGGCCTGGAAGTTCTGGGCACTCTACTGCGCCGATACCGGCGGAGCCGTGCGCCTGGATGAGGGTGCGAAGGAAGCCGTGACCAAGGGCGGTACCTCCTTGCTTGCCGTGGGTATTACCGATGTCCGCGGTGAATTCAACAAGGGCGAGATCATCGATATCTTGGGCCCGAAGGGCGAGGTTATCGGCCGCGGTGAGGTCCGCTTCGATTCCGAGGAATTGAACGCGATCAAGGGCATGCAGATGAGCGAGCTGCCAGAAGATAAGCGCCGCTCCGTCGTGCACGCGGATTACCTTTCCAACTTCGCCTCGCGCATCTAGCCGCGTGCCGTACGCTGGTCCCATGAAGTATTTTATGGGACCAGAAACCTGGCAGCCGATGGTCGATGACTTAAGCGCTGCCGGCCACGAACGCGTAGAAAACCTCGAAGACGCAGAGGTCTATGTCAATAACACACCCAGCCCGCGCCGCATCCCAGAGATGCCGGACAATATTCGCTGGGTGCAGCATTGTTTTACCGGTGTAAACCAACTCATTGATGCTGGATTGATTACCTCTGAGGGATTGCCGTGGTGCAATTCCGCCGGTGCCTTTGCCAAGCCGGTGGCTGAATGCGCCTTGGGCCTCCTGCTCTCCCAGGCCCACCAGCACAAGGCCTTTACACAGGCCGGCACCTGGTCGGTGGCTAAGGAACTGGATGAGGCGCAGGAGTGGATCTATGACCAGCAGGGGCCGAAGAAGGTAGCGATTTTGGGTGCTGGGGGCATCGGCAAGCAACTCATTGCCCTGCTCAAGCCCTTCAGGGTCCACATCACCGCCGTGAATCGCTCTGGGCGCCCCGTGGAGGGCGCCGATGAGGTGGTGGCCATGGCTGATGCCGCGCACGTGTGGGGCGAGGCCGATGTTATTTTCTGCATCCTGCCCGCCACGCAGGAAACGGAGGGGCTAATCGATGCCGCGAAGTTCCGCGCCATGAAACCGTCCGCGCTGTTTATCAACGTCGGGCGCGGCAGCACCGTGGTTACCGATGAGCTGGTGGATGCCCTGCGCGAGGGCGAAATTGCAGGCGCTGGCTTGGAAGTCGTGGACCCAGAGCCGCTTCCTGATGGCCACCCGCTGCTCTCCCTGCCCAATTGCACCATGACCCCGCACATCGGGGCGACAAAGCACGTGGCGCAGTACCACATGGGCGATATTTTCAATGCGAATGCCGCCGCGTGGGAGAAGGGAGAGTCCATGCCCACCCAGGTAGATCCGGAGGCGGGATACTAGAAAAATCAAAAGCCACGGACAGCGAAGGCTGAGTGCGTCGTGTGTGTACCGAAGAAAGGACGTACCGCCCACTGTCCGTGGCAAGTGAAATTAAAAGTTCAACGTGTTGAACTACTATTAATTTAACACTTATCCCAGGACGACACAAGCACGATTACTAAGATGGTGGACATGCACCTAGAAGAACTCCCTACCCGTAGCCAGGACTACCTCAAGGTTCTGTGGGACTTATCGGAGCATTCCGGGGGTGCCCCAGTGGCGCTGAAGGATGTGGCGGGCCGCCTGGAACAAAAGGTGCCCACTGCCTCCGAGGCGATTAAAAAGCTCGCCGCCCAAGGTCTGGTGGAGCATGAGCGCTATCAGGGCGTCTCATTGAGCCCTGCGGGCCGCGAGCTGGCGATGCAGATGGTGCGCCGCCACCGGCTTTTAGAAACCTTCTTGGTAGAGACCCTGGATTATTCCTGGGACGAGGTGCACGAGGACGCTGACCGCCTCGAGCACGCCTGCTCCGATCGTTTTATTGGCCGCATCGATGCGCTGCTGGGGTCCCCTGACCGCGATCCACACGGCGATCCCATTCCCGATGTCGGCGGTGGCATCGAGGATCTCGGCACGCTCACGCTCGCCAGCGCCCCGCTCGATGCGCCCGTGACCGTGGAGCGCGTCTGCGATGAGGATCCAGGCCTGTTGCGCTACCTCGACCGCTTTGGTGTGGAGCTGGGCAATAAGCTGTGCGTCAGCGATAGCGTGGCTGGCCTGTTGACGGTGCAGACCGAAGGCGGCGAGATGTCGCTGGCGGAGGTGGCCGCCCGCGAGATCACAGTCCGCCTTGCTTCGAACAATTAACGCGCGGCGCAGAATGGCGCCGCGCGCTAGGAAACCGCCTTATAGGCCGCCATGCTGGTGAGGTAAAAGACGCCCGCCACAATGGCGATGGTGCCGCCGGCCGAAAGGCTTAAGTGCGCGGCGATAAATAGCCCGGCGACCGCGATGGTGATGCCAATGATGCCAGCCCCGATAAGCAGCACCTCCGGCCGCGATACCCACGGGCGCAGGCCCGCGGCCGGGGCCACGAGTAGGGCAATGGACAAGATGGTGCCGACGGCGGGGATGACGGCGGCCATCGTCAAGCAGATAAGGCCGAGCGTCAGGGCATCGTAAAGCCCGCTATGCGGGGACGTGCTGGGGTCGAAATAGGCCTGGAAAAGGCGGCGCCGGCAGGCCAATACCGCCAGCAAACAGATAACGACCAGTCCGGCCGCGACGGCGACATCGCGGTGGTTAACCGTAGTAAGCGAGCCCACCAGGAAGCTATCGACGTGCAGCGGCAACGGCTGAAACCAACGCAGCAGCAAAATGCCCAGCGCAAAGCCCAGAGTGAGCGTGGTGCCCGCCGCAGCGGTAGAGGATACGCCATGCACCCTGCCCAGGTAATGCATGAAAATCGCCAGCGGAATGCAGACCGCCACGGAGCCGAGCATGAGCCCATCGCTCAAGTTGGCGCCCAGCGCATTGGCTACGACGACGCCGATAACCGCGCCGGGAAAAGTGCCGTGAGAAAGGCTCTCTGCAAAAAAGACGCGGTTGCCCAGCACCATGAGCGTGCCCACCAGCCCGGAAAGGCAGCCCACCGCGATGGCTTCGAGGAATGGCAATGTTAAGACCCCCATATGCGCCTGCCTAAAAGTGCGAGCGGAACGGTTAGGGACAGCGACAGCGCGACGATGGCCTGCGGGGAAATCTGGTGGGAGGTTACCGAAAGCATGAGCCACAGGCCCACGCATACGGCTAGCACCGCGCCGACCAATGCCCACAGGAGCATCTGCACCGGGGTGCTGGCTAAGACGCGCCCGACCAGGCCTGGTACCACGACGAAACCCAAGACGAGCAACACGCCAATGGCGGAGCTCGCGGCGACGACGATTAGGCCCACCGCTACGTTGGCAGTGACATCGATTAGCCCCACGCGGATGCCGGTGGCGCGCGCGGATTCGCGGTCAAAGGCGACGGCTACTTGCGAGCGCCAGGTGGCCAGGATGAGCAGGGCGGCAACCACGCACAAGATGATCGAGGGGATCATGCGGTCAGTGGTGATATCGAGCAAGCGGCCAAACATAAGGGCCTCTAGCTGGCCGGAACGATCCCCTACGGCGAGGCTGATGACCACGCCGATGCCATACATCAAGGTCAGCACCACGGCGGTGCCGGATTCATGATCGTGGCCATCGCTGCCGGAATTAAGGCGCGCCAAAATGAGCACTGCGACGCCAGCAGCTATGGCGGCGCCGGGCAAGATGCCGGGAAAGCCCGCCACGGCCAGGCCAATGACGATGCCCGGGAATACCGAGTGGACCAGCGCCTCAACGCTAAATTCCATGCGGCGCAGGTTGACCACCACGCTGATCACCGCGCCGGTCAGGGCTACGCACAGCAAAAACAGGGCCGCGCGCTGCATAAAGGGAGCAGTAAGCAGAAGCGTCACATGTCCCCCTGAAATACCGACGTGGCCTCCAGGTAGCGCTCGACTGCATCCTCGGTATCAAGGACCTCGCTGTGACCGTCCACGATGAGCATTCCGGCATCGCAGGCGCGCTGCGCCAAAATGGGATCGTGGGTGGAAATGAGCAGGGCAACCCCGCTCTCCTTGAGCTTGGCGATGATCCCCAAAAGCACCTGCCTGCTGTCTTGGTCCAGGCCATTGAAGGGCTCGTCCATGAGTACGAGGTCTGGGTGTGCGGCGAGCGCGCGGGCGATAAATATGCGTTGGCGCTGCCCGCCCGAGAGCTTGTCCCAGCGCGTCTTCGCCTTTTCCGCCATGCCGACGAGCTCTAGCGCTTGGGTGATCTGCGGGCGCAGGCGGCGCATGCTGCCCATACGCTCCCACCACGAGGCCTTATTGAGCAAGCCCATTTCCACGACCCGGCAGGCGGTGACGGGGAAGGTGGGATCGCAGGTGTGGTGCTGGGGAACATATCCCAGCGTCGCCGTGCGCTCGTGCTTGCCGCGCAGGGTGGCAAGGCCAGCGATGGCCTTTAAGAGTGTGGACTTACCAGCGCCATTAGCCCCCAGCAGCGCGATGGCCTCACCTTCGTGGATGGACAAGGAGACATCGTCCACGATGGTGGTGGTGCCATAGCCGCAGGAGGCATGGGAAAGCTTTAAAAGCGGTGCACTCATTGCGCGGCGTCCAGGCTTTCTGGCAGATCGGCCACTTCACCGTCCCAGGCATCTACCAGGGTGGTGACGTTGTGGATGATGGAGCCGATGTAGGTTGCACCGTCGCTATTTGGCACGCCCAAGGAATCGCCGTACAGGGCGTCTTCGTCCGTAATGGCCTTGACCCCAGCGGCGCGGGCGATGGCCTCGATGGACTTAGAGTTATTGGAGTTTTCCGCGAAAATAGCCTTGGCGCCGGAATCGCGGACCTTCTTGGCTGCGTCCTCGATGTGCGAGGAAGTAGCGTCCTGCTGGTTATTGAAGTCCGTGAGCGCGGATCCGATGAATTCCACGTCATAGTCGTTGGAGAAGTAGCCGAAGGCATCGTGCGATGAAAAGAGCACGCGTTCCTGCTCAGGGACGGTCTCCAGGGACTCGGTGACCCATTTATCCAGCTCGTCGAGCTGCTTGGTGTATTTTTCACCGACTTTCTTCACGGATGGTTCCTTATCGGCCAAGGCATCCACGATGTTTTGTACCTGGATTTTGGCGTTCTTGGGGGAGGTCCATACGTGTGGGTCGTGGGTGAATTCTGGTTCCTCGCCGTCCTCGCCGGGGAAGGGCCACGGGCGAAGGTCTATCTTGTGGTTGGAATCGTCATCGCCTGCGGTGACGATAGTCTCGCCATCGAAGCCGGAGGACTCCACGGCGTTATCGAGGAAGTGCTCGAGATCGACGCCGTTTTTAAAGAGGAAGTCCGCATCCGCCATGGCGCTCATCTGCTGCGGGGTCATCTCGTGCTCGTGCGCGCTGGCATTCGGCGCCAACAGGCAGGTGAGATCGAGGGTGGTATCGCCATCGCCCTCGGTGGTTTCCTTGCCGCTGGAATCCACCTTGTGCAGCGTCATGCCACCCTGGGCAATCTGGGTAAGGTAATCGCAGATCTGCGTGGTGGTGGCAACGGCCTTGATGGTCTGATCGTCGCCCGAACCGGAGCCCGCGTCGGAACCGTTGCCGCCGTCATTCGTGCTGCAGGCGGTGAGGGCGAGCCCGCTCAGAGTCAGCATCAGGCCCAGCTTGGCCACGTTCTTTTTCATGAGTGCTCCTTTTGTGCAGTGAAACCTATCAAGCAAAGAATAAACATACCCAAGTACCATTTTCAAGGTAGTGAACATTAGGGTTTGAATTTGTGAGCTTTACTGCAGTTTCGGGCGAGGGAGGGGGAGGAGATTTCACTGCGTAGCCCGCACAATTGAGGAAAAGTGTGAGGTAAAAGACGGGCGGCTGAAAAACTCGGGCAGGTACGTTACTCTGGTATGACATGAGCAACACTGAACGCGAAGAAGTTCTGTCCAAAGCCCGTGCTGCTAAGGACGTTGCGCCCGTCGTGGCGCAGCTGTCCACGCCGCGCAAGAATGAAATCTTGCAGCGCGCAGCCGAAAATCTTATTGCCCACACCGATGACATCCTTGCTGCCAACCAGCAAGATATTGAGGCAGGCCGCGAGCGCGGCATGTCCGATTCCCTCATTGACCGCCTGACCCTGGACGCTGCCCGCGTCGAGGGCATTGCAGATGGCCTGCGTCAGGTCGCTGGCCTGCAAGACCCAATAGGCGAGATCCTGCAGGGCCGCACCATGGATAACGGCATCCAGATGAAGCAGGTGCGCGTCCCGCTCGGCGTGATGGGCATGGTCTACGAGGCTCGCCCGAACGTCACCGTGGATGCTTTCGGCCTCGCCCTGAAGTCCGGTAATGTGCCGCTGCTGCGCGGTTCCAAGTCCGCGCGCAACTCCAATACCAAGCTGGTGGAGCTTCTGCAGGACACCCTTGCAGAGTTTGATCTGCCACGCGAGGTAGTCCAGCTACTGCCGTGTGAGACCCACGACTCCGTCCAAGACTTGATTACCGCCCGCGGCCTGGTGGATTTGGTTATCCCCCGCGGCGGCGCCAAGCTCATCGAGGCCGTGGTTACCGGCGCTACTGTTCCAGCCATCGAGACCGGTACCGGCAACTGCCACTTCTACATCGATGCCTCGGCCGATATGGACAAGGCCATCGACATGGTAATCAACGGCAAGACCCGCCGCACCTCGGTCTGCAACTCCACCGAGTGCGTGCTTATTGATGCTGCGCTTGATGATGCCACCAAGCTGCGCATCGTCCGCGCCCTCCAAGATGCAGACGTCACCGTCCACGGTGACGTTGACGAGCTCGAGGGCTTCGGTGCCACGGACGTTGTCCAGGCCACCGAGGAGGATTGGCGCGAAGAGTCGCTGTCCATGGACATCTGCGCCAAGGTGGTTGACGGCGTTGACGCTGCCATCGCGCACATCGCGGAATTTACCACCGGCCACACCGAGGGCATCGCGGCCCAGGATGCGGACGTCTTGGTTAAGTTCGGCAACGAGGTCGATGCCGCGGCCGTCATGCTCAACGCCTCCACTGCCTTCACCGATGGCGAGGTCTACGGCATGGGTGCAGAAATCGGTATTTCCACCCAGAAGCTGCACGCTCGTGGCCCAATGGCCCTGCCGGAGCTGACCTCTTCCAAGTGGGTCCTCCAAGGCACCGGTCACGTACGCCCATAAGAATATGCGTCTTTTTCCTCGCTCTCGCGCCGCCGCTGGTTTCGTAACTATCGCCGCCACGGCGGCGCTTGGCATGTCTATGCTCGCCCCTGCCGCGGCGGAGGGTCAGCCCCACACGCAGGCCGAGACCTGTCCCGATTACGTTTTCCTTGCCGCACGCGGCTCGGACCAAAACGAGGAACACGGTGAGTATTTCGGCCCACAGCGCTACTCGGAACAGGGCGCGGAATCCAATGGTTATGAAGGTCCCAACCTCGCAGCGCTCTTCCACCTGGTAGAACAACGTCACCCCGGCACCATGGATAATGCCTACGTGCTGGCGCTGGATGCAGATGCATATCCAGCCTCGATGAACCTGCCACCGCTGGCCCAAGAGGGCGAAAACCTGCGCCCGCTGCAGCTGATGCGACGCCTGGGCGGAGTGCTGTTGGAGCACCCCTTGCACGAGTTGATCTATCAGGTCACCGTTGGCTTTGTGCAGAGCCTGCGCAGCGGCATGAACAACGCGCCGCGCGTGGTGGAGCAGTACGAAGAGGAAACGGGTTGCAGCCCGCGCTATATCACCGCTGGGTATTCGCAAGGAGCCATTATCGCCACAAGCGCGGAACGCTACCTCGCGTCCAAGGACAAGCTCGCCGGGGCGATCTACCTGGGCAATCCCTTGCGGCGTCCCGGCGGCATGGCCGGCCCGATTCCGCGATATCTCATTCCTCACAGTGCCGCACTGCCGGCCGATCGCCGTATCGACTACTGCCTTGCCGGCGACTTCGTTTGTGATCTCAACCTGCGCAATGCCAAAGACGCCCTAGCCACTAAGGCCGCCCACCACGCCTCGTATTTCCGCGAAAGTGAGGGCGATGCGGCGGTGGAACAGGACAATGCCCGCGTGGCCGATACCGTGGCTGGCTGGCTTAACTCCCCAGCAGGGTAGCGGCTATACTCTCCAGCCATGACTAATTCCCAGCGCATTGGGATCATGGGCGGCACCTTTGATCCAATCCACAATGGCCACTTGGTCGCCGCCAGCGAGGCGGCGCACCGCTTTGCCCTCGATACCGTAGTCTTTGTACCCACCGGTCAACCGTGGCAGAAGGCCTCCCGCGAGGTCACCGCCGCGGAGCACCGGTATTTGATGACCATGGTGGCAACGGCCTCCAACCCGCGTTTTACCGTCTCCCGCGTGGATATTGACCGCAAGGGCCCTACCTATACCATCGATACCCTGCGCGATCTGCGTGACCTTTTTCCGGGTGCCGAATTTTACTTCATCACCGGTGCGGATTCCCTGCAGTCCATCATGAGCTGGCATAACTGGGAAGAGATGCTGGAAATGGCGCACTTCGTGGGTGTTACGCGCCCAGGCTACGAGCTGAGTACAGACATGCTGCCGGCCGACTCGCGGGAAGATATCAACCTCATCGATATCCCCGCCATGGCCATTTCTTCCACGGATTGCCGCGAGCGGGCCGCGCAAAACCGGCCGGTGTGGTACCTGGTTCCGGATGGAGTGGTGCAATACATCACCAAAAATAATCTCTACTCGGCGCAGCCGGATAAACCTTTATAGTTCAAGTTTGGGCACAATCGCGCCGAACGTGCAAGAATAAACAGCTAAAAGACACTTCCTCACCAGACGCGAAAAGGGAATTTTTATACATTGTCTATTTCTGATCTCGCCCGCCGCATGGCGGCAACCGCGGCACATGCCGCACAGGACAAGTTAGCTAGCAATATCGCAGCAATCGATGTCTCCGATGTCCTTGCCATCACCGAGGTTTTCGTGCTGGCTTCTGCCGATAATGAGCGCCAGGTCGGCTCCATCGTGGATGAGGTGGAGGACCAAATGACGGCCGAGGGCTTCGAGCCACAGCGCCGCGAGGGCAACCGCGAAAACCGCTGGGTGCTGTTGGACTATGGCAATATCGTCATCCACGTGCAGCGCACCGATCAGCGCGAGCACTACGGGCTTGACCGCCTCTACCACGATTGCCCGTTGGTGGACATTGAGGGCATTGAGTCACCCGAGCGCCCCGGCGATTGGACTAATGGCGTTAACCCGCGCACCGTGGATTCCATTGATGAGCTGCCATTGGCGCAAAAGGCCCCTGGCGAGGACGAGGAGCTTTAACCCCACCATGAGCCGCCGCCTGATTCTGATCCGCCACGGACAAACCACCTACAATGCCTCCGGCCGCATGCAGGGCCACTTGGACACTGAGCTTTCCGATGTCGGATATGAACAGGCCCGCGCCGCCGCGCGCCTGCTCCGGGATCAGGACGTGGTAAAAATCGTCGCCTCCGATTTGCAGCGCGCTCGGGAAACCGCGCGGGTAGTGGCAGAATCACTCGGCTTGGACTTTTCTACGGACCCTCGCCTGCGCGAGACCAACCTGGGGCAGTGGCAGGGCAAAAGCTCTGCCGAGGTGGATGCGGAATTTCCCGGCGCCCGCGCCATCTGGCGCCATGACCCTACCTGGGCCCCGCCGGAGGGCGAGTCCCGCGTGGACGTGGCGCGGCGGGCACGCCCGGTCGTCGACGAGCTCATGCAGGAATTTTCCGGCTGGGATGACGGCGCCGTGCTCATCGTCGCCCACGGTGGCGCAATTTCCGCGCTCACCTGCCACCTGTTGGGCTTGGATCACGGCCAGTACGGCATTTTATCCGGCCTGAAAAATACCCACTGGTCGCAGCTGACCGCCCGCCCGGATTTCAACCCGGAAACCCCCGTAACCTCCCTGGAATTCACGCCAGAGACGGTGGCGAGCGCACAGTGGTACTTCGACGGCTGGAATATGGGTGGCGAGGTCACCGGTGATGGAGGGGCAGATGCCTAGTGACCGTTCGCGTCATTACTGACTCCGCGGCCAGCCTGCCCCCAGAGATCGCTGAAGAACTCGATATCACCGTCATTGACCTGCACGTGATGGATAGCGAGGATAAGGGCGGAAAGCTTCGCACCACTTCGGGCCTGTCTTCCCTCGAATTGGCCGCTGCCTACGGCCGGGAAATGGAAAAGGCGCAGGATGATGGCGTGATCGCCATCCACCTGTCCAAGGAGCTTTCGTCCACGTGGTCGGCGGCGGTGGCCGCGGCAGGGGTTTTCCCCGATACAGTGCGCGTTATCGATTCCGGCTCGGCCGGCATGGTCATGGGCGCGGCGGCGATGGCGGCTGCCACTAAGGCGGCACACGGCGCGGCGCTGGAAGAATGCCACGCGGCGGCGCTAGACAGCATCGAGCGGGCGGCTACCTGGGTGTACCTGCATTCCACCGAGGATATGCGCCGCTCGGGCCGCATGTCTGCCGCCACCGCCATGTTGTCCACCGCGCTTCTAGCCACCAGGCCGATTATGTCCATCGTGGACGGCAAGCTGGAACTGGTGGGAAAAACCCGCACGCAAACCAAGGCCTTTACCAAGGTGGTAGAGATCATCGCCGCCCGCGCCGCCGGCGAGCCCGCCTTCATCGCCATTCAGCACAACCAGGCCGGCGAAGCGGCGGACAAGCTGCAGGGCCTCTTGCGCGATACTCTGCCAGAAGGCACGTCCTTTATCACCACGCCCTTAACCGAGGTGCTCGCCGTGCACGCTGGGCCCTCCGCCATTGGGGTATCTGCGGTATTTAGCTCCTAGGCCCTCGCACGCACGGGCGAAGCCCTACGGCCTGTGCGCCCCTGATTGTGGATAACTATCCCGCCAGGACCCGTTTGGTTGCCTCCTACAACGACTTATCCACAGCGCCTCTGCCCACGTTCTCGCACCGCACGCGGCGGCTTCCTAGCCTGTGGGCTATGGCGGCACCCAAGATCAGCGAACGACTCCGCGAATATACTCAACCCACCGGCGAGGAAGAACTCCTCCAGGTCGATTACCCGCGCCCGCGAGTGCGCATCAGCCGCTGGCAAGCCTGCGCGGTAGCCATCATCGTGGTGGTGGGCGTCATTATCTGGCTGGGCCTGAGCTCCCGCAATTCGGATGAGTCCGGCATGCCCGAACCCGCGGCGATGGGCAGTACCACCGCCGAGCCCAGCGCGGAGGCTAGCGAAATCGTCGTATCCGTCGTCGGCGAGGTTGCAGCACCTGGCCTGAAGACCCTCGAGCCCGGTGCCCGCGTCGCTGATGCCCTCGCGGCCGCCACGCCTTTGCCGGAGGCGGAGACCATGACGCTCAACCAAGCGCAGCGGCTTGCCGATGGCCAGCAGCTCCACATCCTGCCCCAAGGTGCTCCGCCCGACCCCGCGCTTGCCGATGCCCCCATCGCAGCACCCGCCGGCGGCGATAAAGTCAGCCTTAATTCCGCGACCGCCGCCGATCTCATGGATCTCAACGGAGTAGGGGAGGTCACCGCGGAAGCCATCGTCTCCTTCCGTGAAGAGCGCGGGGGATTTAAGGACGTCGAGGAACTCCTCGAGGTCAGCGGGATTGGTCCCGCCAAGTTTGCCAAGCTCAAAGATAACGTGCAGCTGTAGGCAGAAGAGGCCACGCCGCGATGAAAGAACTCCGTCTGCTGCCCGGCGCCCTGACCGCATGGGTGGCGGTCATCGCGGTGCTGGTTTTCGGGCAGGGGTGGGCCGTGGCGTGCATCGGCAGTGTCGTAGGGATATGTCTGGTTGCCCGGCACTGGGGCCAAGCCATCTTTTGCGGCGTACTCGCCAGCGCCGCCGCCTTCGTAGCAGGCGTGCGACAGGCGCGTGCGGCCGCCTTTGACTTCGGCCGCGAGATTACCGGCCGCGTGGTCACCGCGCCGACCCAAACGAGCACCGGCGGCTGGCTCATCCGGCTCGATGTCCCGGGCTACCCCGCGCAGCTTCCGGTCTTTAGCCCCGAGCCACTGAGCGTCCCTGCCGGAACGCAAGTCACGGCAGCGGTACAGCTTTCCGAGTCCGACCAACCCGGAGTCGGGAACGTGATAGCCAACGCCTCCCACTTGAGCATCGCCGCGCCACCTTCGGGCCTAGCCGGCTGGGCCGCACGGGTGGCCGATAACTTCCGCGCGGTCGTACTAGAGGCGGTAGGCCCGAGCAGCCAGGGGCTCATCCCAGGCATGGTGCTTGGCGATACCTCCCTGCAAAGTCCCGCCGAGCGCGAACTCTACATCGATACCGGGCTATCGCACCTCAGCGCTGTATCCGGTGCCAATGTGGCCATCGTCTGTTCCTTCGCCGCCATCATTTGCGCCGCGTGCGCCGCCGGACCGCGCACCAGGGTGGCGGTGTCCTTGGCCGCGTTAGCCACATATGTCGTCTTGGTGGGACTTGAACCTTCGGTGCAGCGCGCGGCTGTCGCCGGGGTAGTAGGCCTGCTCGCGGTGCTGCACTCTTCCACCATGGAACCCATCCACGCGCTCAGCCTCGGCATCCTCACCCTCCTTTTCGTGGATTCGGACCTCGCGGTGCATTTTGGCTTCGCGCTATCGTGCGCGGCGACCTTCGGCATCGTCATGCTAAGCCCGCTTATCTATTCGCAGCTCGCGGTCACCGGCTGGCCCGCCATCTTCCTGCGCGCTATTGCCGTGGCGATTGCCGCCGATATCCTCACCCTGCCGCTTATCGCCCTCATGTCCGGCGAGGTATCCGTCGTCTCGGTCCTCGCCAATGTCTTGGTAGCACCCGCCACCGCACCCATTACCGTGGTAGGGCTGCTCGCGGCCATCGCCGCGCAGCTAGGCCCCTTGAGCATCGTCGCCGCGGGATTATTAAAACTCATCGAACCCGCAGCGTGGTGGATCAATACCATCGCCCACGGCGTGGCTAGCCTGCCCGTGGTCACCATCACCGCCCACCCGCTATTTACGCTCCTCGCGTACGGATGGGTCATCGCAGGGCTGCTGTATTACCGGCCATGGCTGACCTTGGCGGGGGTTATCGCTTGTCTGGGTCTGTTTGCCGCCTAGCGCTAAAATGATGGACATGCCTCCCGTACACCTCATTCTCGGCGACGATGAATTCCTCACCGAACGCGCCCGCCACACCATTCACAAGGCCGCGGCCGAAGGCGAGGCCAATCGCCCCGAATTGATGATGCTCAAGGCCTCCGAGGTTTCCGAGGGCGAAATCCTGGAGGCCACCAGCCCGTCGCTGTTTGGCGATAACCGCGTCATCGTCATCACGGACTGCGAACGCGCCGGGAAAGAGGTAGTCGATATCATCCTGCGCGCCTGCGTTAATCCTGCGCCGGGCATGACCATGGTGGTGGTCTATTCCGTGGCCGCGAAAACGCTGAAGAAAAAGAAGAAGGCGCCCGAACTAGTGGCGAAGCTGCGCAAGATTGCGGAGGTGCACGAGGTCTTTTCGCTCTATCCCAATGAGCTGGGGCAGTGGGCCACCCGCGAGTTTGCCTCCCATGGCGTTCGCCCCACCCCGGACGTCGTGCACGCGGTACTCGACGGCGTCGGCTCCGACCTCCGCGAGCTTGCCTCCGCCATCTCCCAGCTCGTGGCCGATACCGGTGGCAACGTGACGCAGGAAGCGGTGCGCAATTATTACGTCGGCGTGGCCGAGGTTGCCAACTGGGACATTGCCGATGCCGCCGTCGCCGGCCGCGTCGAGGCCGCCGTCTCCACCTGCCGGCGCGCCCTCCAGCTCGGCGCCAGCCCCGTGGCCATCGCTGCGGCCTTGGCCAATAAGGTCGGCGCCATCGCGCGCCTGTATTCCGCCCGCGGGGACCAGTACACCCTTGCCAGCCAAACCGGGCTTGCCCCGTACGTTGTAAAAATGACCCAGCCCGTAGCCAGGCGCTGGACCGCCGATGACATCACCGCCGCCGTCATCCTCGTCTCCGAACTGGATGCCGCCGTTAAAGGCCAAGGTGGTGAGCCCGAATTCGCCGTTGAGGCGGCCGTAAAACGAGTCGCGGAATTGGCACGTTAAGCTAGAGCCCATGTCTGAGGAACAAGTGCAAGAATTCGCCGGTCGGCTCTTTGACATGGCGCGGGAGGGAAACCCGGATCTCCTGAACTATATTGACCAGGGCGTCAATATCAATCTGGTCAACCAAGACGGCCAGTCTTTTCTCATGCTTGCCGCCTACCACGGCCACGCGGATCTCGTTACCGCGCTGGCGGGCGCCGGTGCCGACGTGAACTTGCTCAATGATCGCGGCCAATCGCCCCTGGCAGGTGCGATCTTCAAAAAAGAAGACGCGGTTATCGATGCCCTCCTAAACGCCGGCGCCTCCGCTACCGCCGGCCAGCCAACCGCCATTGATTCGGCCCGCATGTTTGGCCGCGAGGATCTGCTCGGTCGCCTGGAAGGCGAGTCCGCGCAGTGAGCTGGACTTCCTTTTTCACCATTCTCCTGATGAACCTGGTGGGCGTGGCCTCGCCAGGCCCAGATATCATCCTGGTCACCCGCTATGCCACCAAGTCGCGCCGCCACGCCATCGCTGCGGCCGCGGGCATTCAAATCGGCGTGTTGTTCTGGTGCGGTGCCACGGTCTTTGGCGCGGCCGCCCTTCTGACCGCCTTCCCCGGAATCTTAGGGGCGGTCCAGGCAATCGGCGGTAGCTTCCTCGTTTTCATGGGATGGCGGGCGCTGCGCAGCGGCCTCGAACAGCGCACCAACCCGCCCGTTGATTTGGAGGACGCCGAGGCCAAACTGGGCCGGCTGCGCCATTCCTTCAAGATGGGGCTGGCAACGAACCTGTCCAATCCGAAGATCGTGTTGTTCCTCGCCGCCATGATCGCCCCGCAGCTGCCGGCATCCCCACCGTTGTGGTTGGCCATCGCCTTAACCCTGGCGCTGGCACTATCGGCCTTCGCCTTCTTCCTCGTGGTGGCCACGGTGATTTCCACGAATGCGGTGCGTCGCAAGCTCATCGCCGCCGGCCCGTGGATCGATATCGGATCGGGCCTGTTCTTCATTATCGCCGGCGTCGCGCTCGTGGTCGCTGGTGTACAACAGCTCGTGGCTTAAAGCCCCGGCAGAGTCTCAGGTTCGCCCTCTGCCACCACATCCAGCGCCCACTGGATCCACCGCGCCACCGTCGAGGCCCTCCGCCTCGCCGTGCCAGCGCCCAGGCCGAGTCCTTCTATCGACGCCGCAATCTCGTGCGTCTCGGCCACCTTCCCGCGCCGCAGGCTCATCTCCAGCGCCTGGCGGAATACCCGCCGCGCCGCCAACGCGCGCAGCAGGGCAGCGTTGCGCCCATCGCGTCGGGGCTGTGTGATGGCCTTTTCGCCGCGAGGGGTGAGCTGATAGTGGCCATCGGCAAGCGCCAGCAGCCCGAGATAGCAGGCCGCATTGGCGTAATAGTCTGCCTGGCGCAGATGGAAGTCGTACTGCTCCGCAATTTCCTCCTTGCTCATCGGCTGCTGCGCAATGAGCTCCACCAGGTTGACCACGCGCTCGAAGCTATTGGCCTGCGGGAAGGGAATCCCCGCCGGCTCCGGCTCAGCCTCGACGGAGCCAATAATGCCCAGCGCATCATCCACACTGAGGTGCGAAGCGCTAAGCGCGTAGCGGGCGTGGTCTACCAGCGCGATGCTGCGGAAATCCGCGGGAGCACTGAAATCGTACCGATACAGGTGGAAAATCCCATTCGAGTAGACCAAAAACACGGGCACCACTGCCTTAGATAGCCACTGCTGGAAGCGTCGGTACGGAAAATACAATTGCCGGATATTGAAATCTTCGGAGATGTGATTTTTCGCCTCCACCAGCACCAAATGCTCGAGCGATTCGAAGCCGCCGTCGATTTCCATCTGCGCGCGGTCGACCTTGACTTCCAGCCCCAGATCCGGCACTGGAATCGTCATTTCCAGCGACGACATGCGCCCGGCGACGGTGGCCTGCAATGGTTCGCATCCCAAGAAGTGCTCAAGCATGCCGCTTGCCGATGCCACATTTAACGCCATTGATTCCGAGTTCACGCTCTCGATGTCAAGGGTGTCAAGGCCGGCTGGCATGTCCAACGTGCGCACAGAACTCGGCCCGGCGTGGGTCGGGTCCGGGAACCGTTCGTACAGGTCCAACGGCCCGACGAAGTATTCGCTGCGGCTAACCGGGAGAATACCCAAACCCAGTTCTTTGAAAATCCACGGGCGCGAGGTAGAAAAATCGTGCTTGGCCATCAGCCGCGGTTCCCGGCCGGAAAGCTCTTTTAGCTCTTTGGCCGTGAGGTAGAAGTATCCGTTTTCTTCCAGCTCCTCGCCACGCCCTGCGGCCATGATGCGCAGCCATCCCCAATCATCGAGGCCAAGCTTTTCGCCCTCTGGGACTCCGAAAAGCGCGCGAAGCTCCCGCTGCTCCTGGGTGCTCGGTGCTTTACTCATGGCCCACCTCGTAATTGCGCACGAGCACTTCATCTACCTTGCCGCGGCGTGATCCCACGGAATTGATGGCGCGGGTGGCCGCAACGGTGTCGATGGAATAATCTGCGTAGAGGTCGCGGATGAACTCCGTGGCGGAATTGGACAGGAGGAATTTCACGCCGCGGGCATTGAGGTCATCGCACACCGCCTTCAAGCGCTCTTGCTCCGCGCGGTCAAAACCGCCCTTTTGATAACCGGTAAAGGAGCTGGTGACGTTGACCGGGTCATAAGGCGGATCGAAATAGACAAAGTCACCTTCACCGGCATCTGCTACCGCCGCAGCGAAATCGCCCTGCGTGAAGGTGATGTCATTGTCCCAAAAATACTGGTGGACCCCGCGCAGCGTATCCGCATCACAGATGGTGGGGTTCTTATAACGGCCAAAAGGCGCATTGAATTGCCCCGCGGAATTTACCCGGTACAGGCCGTTATAGCAGGTCTTATTCAGATACAGCGTCCGCGCGGCGCGCTCTGTAGCAGATAGCGCCGCGAACCGTTCTGCATCGCGGTCTACCGCGCGCAGCTGATAGAAAAAATCCGCGTCGTTCGGGTAGGTCGATACCAGGCTAATGAGTTCTTCGACGCCTTCGCGCACTACCTCATATAAATTGATGAGCTCCGAGTTGAGGTCATTGACCCGCGCTGCGGCCGGAGTGAGCGAAAATAAAACCGCGCCACCGCCGATGAAGGGTTCATAATAACGCCGCGGTGTCCCAGCGGGCAGGGCGGCGTGAATATGCGGCAAGAGCTGGCGTTTCCCGCCGGCCCATTTCACCAGAGGCTTGACGTTGTTCATTGGTCACCTATCTTAGCCGCCCCCGCAGACACGAACACCATCACCCGTTCGAACATACAAGCCCATAAACTAAGTGTTGCAGCGCAAAATATCACGGTGATCAAGCACCTGCTCCAGCGCCTGCTTTAGTGCTTGATTCGGCGTCTGGTTCGCCGTCGTGGGTTGGGAACGCCGCGTTGACATGCTGTAACTTCGGCGATTTAAGGAGGTTAGGGAAGCCTACCAAGGGTCGGTTTTCTTGGTGGGCAGAAAGACTATAAAGTGAAGAAAAATACCATATTTATGGGGTTGAATTGTTGGGTTTCCACGGGTTGAATATCGTGAGGAAGAGGGGAGAGAGTATGCCGCGCATTTCAGAGATCCGCGTCGCAGCGCTGCGGCTTGTCATTGACCACGGGTATGACGGGTTCACCATGGAAGAGCTTGCGCACGACGTCGGGATATCTCGGCGCACCCTCTTTAACTACGTCAAGGACAAGGAGTCAGCGGTACTCGGCCCGGAAGTTTCGGAAAAGTTCGACCAACAATTGCAAAACTTCGCCGCTGGCCTGCCCACCGGCAGCTTGCGGGAGGATTCTGCAATCATGGCAAACGCGGAATTCGAGCACGCTGTGGGCAACGATCATTTCCCAGAAATCTCCCAATTGACCGCCCGAGCACTCTCCCAGGATGGGAAATTATTGTCCATGTACTGGCGCCGAAACGAGCGCGTCATGATGCACATCCGCCGAGCATTGCAAGCCCGCGAGGGGTGGAAGGCCTCGGATTCTCGGCTCATCCCGGCGGTCAATATCATCCACACGCAGTTTCAAACCGCCATCCAGACTTTTGTGGAAACCCATGGCCGGACATCATTGTCGGTGGCCTATGCAGATGCAGGCAAGATCTTCGAGGCCTACTTTGCCGATGATCTAGCCTAGGCCCATCACGAGCAATGAAAGCGGCGCAATAAAAAATCCCCCGAACAAGCCGCTGCACGCAGGCAGCGCTTTGTTCGGGGGGAGACAAGAAGGCTAGTTACTAGTCCATCTTGTTGAAGGCGGTAGCCAAACCGGACTTCTTGTTAGCAGCAGCATTGCGGTGGAAGACGCCCTTGGAAACGGACTTATCCAGCGCACGGGAAGCAACGCGCAGCTGCTTTTCAGCTGCAGCCTTGTCACCAGTCTCTACGGCTGCGTGGAACTTGCGGATCTCGGTGCGAACCGCGGAACGCACGCTCTTGTTGCGCTGACGAGACTTCTCGTTGGTCAGAACGCGCTTCTGCTTGGACTTGATATTAGCCATGAAAAATACCTCTTGATAATCGAAGATGATTGATTCAGAAACAAACCCGCCGGACGTGTCCCGCGATCCCCGCCAAGGGCGGGAAACCGCTCGGCGTTGGTATTCGAAGAGCGAACCCAAGGTCCTGCCCGCCCCGACCAACGCGCCCGGAAAGTAAGTAACTTGCAAATAATAGCAGCGCAACCGCGCACGAGCCAAGTCTGCGGGCGCCGCGCCGCAGAACTACGCCCAGTGATAGCGCGAGCGCAAGCGGTTGGCAATCCTTTCGAACCTGCGTTCTGGAAAAAGGATGCCCTGCCGGCGCACCTGCTCCTCGGAAACCTCCAATAAACGGTCCAAGCGCACCCAACAATTGCGCCCGGAGGCGTCCCATTCGCCGCAGCCGATTTCCAGCCAGGCATCGTCAAGCGCATGCTCTGGGTTGGCGGAAATGAGCAGGCCGGTCACGGTGGTGCGGGTGCGCCCGACCACCAAGATAGCGCGCTCGCGGGGAGGGGACTGCTTGCCTTCCGAAGGCGTCCACACCCACACGACCTCGCCAGAATCGGCCTGGCCGTCCATATCGGGGGAGAAGAAGATGGAACGGGGATGCGCCGCAGTGGCCTCGACCTGGATGGAGGCGGCCTTGCGCGGCTCGTGGCTTTGGGGGGATCTGTCCAGCCCTAACTGGGAGTTGATGCGGTTGAGGCCAGAGTCCACGGGCTCGCGCTCGCTGATTCCGAGCGCCTCGCGCAGACGGGTGAGCATGCCGGAATTCATGTCGACTATTGTAGACGTATGTCTGAAAACTTTGCGGCCACGACGTTTACGGATCCCTCCCGGATCCGTAACTTCTGCATTATTGCTCACATCGACCACGGAAAGTCGACGCTGGCAGACCGCATCCTGCAGCTATCTAAGGTGGTTGCGGAGCGCGATATGCGTGACCAGTTCCTCGATAATATGGATATCGAGCGCGAACGCGGCATTACGATTAAGGCGCAGAACGTGCGCCTGCCGTGGGTGCCGCAATCTGGGGCATCGGCAGGCGAGCAGATCGTCATGCAGATGATCGATACGCCCGGCCACGTGGACTTTACCTACGAGGTCTCCCGCGCGCTCGAGGCGTGTGAGGGAGCCATCCTGCTTGTCGATGCCGCCCAGGGCATCGAAGCCCAAACCCTCGCCAACCTGTACCTGGCGATGGAAAATGACCTGGAAATCATCCCAGTGCTCAATAAGATCGACCTGCCCGCGGCGGATCCGGATAAGTACGCGCTGGAAATCGCGAATATCATCGGCTGCGAGCCCGAGGAAGTGTTGAAGGTATCGGGCAAGACCGGCGAAGGCGTGGTTGAGCTGCTCGATAAGGTCTGCGAGTTGGTGCCGCCGCCTTCCTCGGAGCATGCGCCCGATGCGCCCGCGCGCGCGATGATTTTTGACTCCGTCTATGACACTTATCGCGGCGTGGTGACCTATATCCGCATGGTGGATGGCAAGCTCACCCCGCGCCAGAAGGTGACGATGATGTCCACCAACGCCAACCACGAGCTGCTGGAAATCGGCATCGTCTCGCCCACGATGCAAAAGTGCGAGGGATTGGGCCCCGGCGAAGTGGGCTACCTTATTACCGGCGTGAAGGACGTGCGCGAGACTAAGGTGGGCGATACCGTTACCTGGTCCCACGGCGGCGCCGAGACCCCGCTGAAGGGCTACAAGGATCCCGATCCAATGGTTTATTCCGGGCTTTTCCCCATCTCCCAGGCCGATTTCCCCGACCTGCGCGATGCGTTAGAAAAGCTGCAGCTTAACGATGCCTCCTTGACCTTCGAGCCCGAGACCTCCGTCGCCCTTGGCTTTGGCTTCCGCTGCGGCTTCTTGGGCCTGCTGCACATGGAGATCACCCGCGACCGCCTGGAGCGCGAGTTTGGCCTCGACCTGATTTCTACCGCCCCGTCCGTGACCTACCGCGTGGTGGCAGAAGACGGCGAGGAAAGCTGGGTTCACAACCCTTCAGATTGGCCGGAAGGCAAGCTCAACGAGGTCTACGAGCCCATTGTTTCCATGACCGTTATCGTGCCCGAGCAGTTCGTCGGCCCAACCATGGAGCTCTGCCAATCCAAGCGCGGTCAGATGGGCGGGATGGATTACCTGTCCGAAGACCGCGTGGAGCTGCGCTACACCATGCCCTTGGGCGAAATCATCTTTGATTTCTTCGACATGTTGAAATCCCGCACCAAGGGCTACGCCTCGCTCAACTATGAGGAGGCCGGCGAGCAGCAGTCTGACCTCGTTAAGGTCGATATCCTCCTCAACGGCGACCCGGTGGATGCTTTCTCCGCCATCATCCACCGCGATTCCGCCCAGTGGTATGGCAATAAGATGACTAAGAAGCTCAAGGAGCTCATCCCGCGCCAGCAATTCGAGGTCCCAGTCCAGGCGGCCATTGGTACCAAAGTCATCGCCCGCGAAAACATCCGCGCCATGCGCAAGGACGTGCTGGCCAAGTGCTACGGCGGCGATATCTCGCGTAAGCGCAAGCTGCTGGAAAAGCAGAAGGCGGGTAAAAAGCGCATGAAGACCTTGGGCTCCGTGTCGGTGCCGCAGGAGGCCTTCGTGGCGGCGCTGTCGACGGACGCGGACGACTAAGCACTGGAAAGCGCAGCGTAATAGTACTTTAACTTTCAGTTAACAATCTCCGCGGTGGCTGCCGCCTAAAAGCGAGGCTGAGCAGCACCCATAGGGCATTCCTGAGACTGGGAATGCCCTTTTTGAGTGTTTGCGGTTTATGGTTTCACGGCGTTTAATTTCGATTCGAAAGCGACCGATGACTCTTCGGCGAGCCACAGCCACTTTCTCCCTCTTTGTTTCACTCGTTTAACTTAAGGCGGAAAATAAGATGAAGCTTCGCTCTCGCGCTGTGGCAGTGTGCGCCGCAGCCGCTGCTACGACCTCCTTGGTCCCCGGTATCGCACAGGCAGAAACCAAGACCCCCATCGATCACGTCGTGGTCATTTACTCCGAAAACATTTCCTTCGACCACTACTTCGGCACCTACCCGAATGCACTCAATGACGAGACCGAAAAGCTGCAGGGAAGCGAGAAACCTGCCCCTAAGTTCACCGCCAAGGCCGACACCCCTAAAGCGGATAATCTCGAAAACAGCGGCAAGCTGAAGGACAATCCGAATTCCATCGATCCTTTTCGCATCTCGCCTGAACACTCCGTGACCACGGACCAGAACCACCACTACGCCGATGAGCAGGAAGCCTACAACGGCGGCAAGATGGACAAGTTCCCGGAGACTGTGTCCACGGACATCGATAAGAGCAATGAGGGTGCCTACGCCACCCCGGGCATGACCATGGGATACTACGACGGAAATACCGTGACCGGCATGTGGAACTACGCGCAGAATTTCGCGCTGAATGACAATAGCTTTTCCACCATCTTCGGCCCCTCCACCCCGGGCGCGCTGAACCTGATTTCCGGCACCGTTGCGGATGCCACCATGCAAGACCCAGCCACGGGCGACCAGCAGAAAATCGAGGATGGCAAGAACCACGCCCTGGCCGGCGTATCCGAGGACGGGTCTACCGCCACCGTGGTGGGCGACCCAGACCCGCTTTTCGATGACTGCTCCAATAAGTCCTCCGCCGGTACCAACCAGGTCACCGCTATGCACTCCAAGAACATTGGTGACCAGCTCAACGATAAGGACGTCACTTGGGGCTGGTTCCAAGGCGGATTCCGCCCCACCGATGAGGCAACGAAGGACTCCCGCGCCCGCTGCGGTTCTTCGCACACCACACTGACCGGCCAGAACCAGACGGACTACAACCCGCACCACGAGCCGTTCCAGTACTACGCCTCTACCGCCAACCCACACCACCTGGCCCCGTCCAGCGATGACATGATTGGCAAGACCGACCAGGCAAATCACCAGTACGACCTCGCGGACTTCGATACCGCCATCGAGCAGGGCAATCTGCCTTCCGTCTCCTTCCTCAAGGCCGCCAATTACCAGGATGGCCACGCTGGCTACTCCAATCCGCTGGATGAGCAAGCGTTTATCACCCACTACATCAACGAGCTGCAAAACTCCCCGGAGTGGGATTCCACCGCAGTCGTCATCGCCTACGACGATTCCGATGGCTGGTACGACCACAAGGCGCCGGAAATCCTCAACGGCTCCACTGATCCGCACCAGGACAAGGAAATCTGCACCGCCGCTGCCGCGAAGGTAGGCATCAAGGGTGATAAGAACGGCCAGTGCGGCCCCGGTACTCGCCAGCCGCTGTTGGTGGTATCTCCCTATGCCAAGACCAACCACATCGATTCCACCTATACCGAGCAGACCTCGGTGACCAAGTTCATCCAGGACAACTGGGGCCTCGGCCGCTTGGGCGGCGATTCCTTCGATGACCGCGCGGGTGAGCTCACCGGCATGTTCGACTTCGCGGTTGCGGAGAAGGCCCCGAAGCTCTTCCTCAATGAAACCGATGGCACTGTGGCGCAGGATTATGACTCCGTAGAGCGCGTGGATGACACCTCGCGCGCTGGCACCAACCTGAAGCCGGTTGTCGATGGCATGAATGACACCAAGGTCACCGAGCAGGGCGTTCCTGCCGTGACCACGCTGGATAAGGCCCAGCAGCCGGATACTAACCACGCCGCTTCCGGTTCCTCCAAGGTAGGCATCATCGGCATCCTCGCCGCACTGGGCGTAGCCGCCGGCATCATCGGCTGGCTCATGAGTGGTCACCCCGGCCTGGATTTGAAGAACCTGCCTTTCTAATTTATGAAGATTTCCCGTTTCGCCACCGCATTCGCGCTCGCCGTTGGGCTCTCCATCCCGCAAACGGGTACCCAGGCCACGCTCAGTGGGCAGGGCAGCGAGCAGCCCACACGCGAGCTCGCCGTGCGCGATGTGTATTCCTGCCCGGCGCCTGAGGATGTGCAGGGTGAGGCGAAATGGAAGATTAATAACACCACCGGGCTTGCCCTCACGGTCTACGTTTCCGATGACAAGGGCAATGCCTACCAGGTTCTCGAGCGCATCGGCACCCCTGCCGTTCGCGAGTGGAACCCGCAGCTGGAGGACGGAACCTACCACCTGACCTGCGTCTTCCACAACGATTCCGCCGTGGAGTCCGACGTTTTCACGGTGACGGGGTCCACCGTTACGAATGCGCCCAAGATGGTCCCCATTACGGATCACGAGGTCGCCGCGGTGTCCATCAAGCAGGCTGAAAACCAGAAAAAGCGCGTGCCTGAGTTGCAAAAGCGCGCGCATGCGCTTGCCGATGCCACTTCTTCCTCCCGCCCCGCCGCCCAAGCCGCCTACCTGGACTACCTGGAGTATTATCGCTCCTTCGACGATTCCAGCGCGGAGTGGCCCGGCCCGGATTTGGAGGGCTACGAAGACATCGAGCGCATCCTGTGGTCCAATCGCCCGCCGAGCGATGCTACCCAGCCCGCCGCCGCGCTTGCCGATGCCACCGACCAGACCGCCCACGCCCTCGACACCTCCCATTTTGCCATTCCCGCCCCGGATTATGGGCTGCGCGCGCATGAGGTGATGGAGGAGTTCGAGCGTTTTGACCTGCGCGGCGAGCGCGATTTCGGCGCCCACGCCCTGCCTACCGCCCTGCGCGGAATCATTACATCGACGCGGCAAACGCTGGATCCCGTGCGCGCTTTGGTCGAGGATCGCGGTTTAGACACCGCTCCCATCTACGACCAGCTCGCGGATTTGGACTCCCTTGCTGAGGAATTCGACGATAAATACGGTGGTGCTTCTAGCGTGGCTTTCGCCAACTGGACACAGGAGGACCGATTGCGCTTACAGGCGGGCGTCGCCAAGGCGAATGAGCTGCTCGCCCCAGTTGCCACCATGACCGTTATCCGGAGGATGAACTAGTGCCGTGCCCGTTTAACTTTTCCCGCCGCTCTTTTCTGTCTGGCCTCGCCGCCTCCGCGGCCGCAGGCGCAGCTGCCCCGGGAGCAGAAGCGCAGTCCACGTCGCTTCCGCTCGAAACCACCGATTCCGTGGATCAGCCGGGCGCGCTGGATTTTCACGGCGAACACCAGCAAGGCATCATAAATCCCCCACAGAAATACTCGGAAATAGTGGCGTTGGACGTGCAGGTCAAGACAAAGGCCCGTTTGGACAAGCTCCTGCGCACGCTAAGTGAAAGGGCACGCATCTTAACCGCTGGTGGCACTCCCGCGCCCGATGGCATTGCTTACCCGGCAATGGATTCGGGCGAGCTGGGCCCTGAGCTTCCGGCCGATCACTTATCTATCACCCTCGCTGTGGGCGATTCGCTTTTCGATGCCCGCTTCGGCCTCGCCGCCTACAAGCCCGCCCACCTGCGCGCGATGGAAGCGTTTGCTGATGACACCCTGCAAGAAGAAAAATGTCACGGTGACCTTGCTTTACAGATTTGCGCCGATGAACGCGATACTGTTCTCCACGCGCTGCGCGATATTTTGCGCCATACCCGCGGCGATGTGGCAGTGCGCTGGCGGCAGAACGGTTATATGAATTCCCCGCGGCCGTCGGGTACGCAGCGCAATCATTTGGGGTTTAAGGATGGCATCGTC
Organism: Corynebacterium sp. MSK310; assembly: GCF_030227355.1. Taxonomy (NCBI): domain Bacteria; kingdom Bacillati; phylum Actinomycetota; class Actinomycetes; order Mycobacteriales; family Corynebacteriaceae; genus Corynebacterium; species Corynebacterium sp. MSK310. Next base: position 62,726 of record NZ_JASPFZ010000005.1, on the reverse strand, counting down.
AATCCCGGCCCTGATGACTACGATTCGCTCGTGTGGGCCGGTTCGGATGAGCCCGATTGGGCTGCGGGCGGTAGCTATATGGCGGTGCGGCTTATTGCCATGTACACCGAGTTTTGGGATCGCATTTCCATCGCCGAGCAGGAGCAAATCTTTGGCCGCGACCGCGTAACCGGCGGCCCACTATCGGGCGGCGACGAGCACGCCGAACCAGATTACCTCGATGATGCCACCGGCGATGTGATTCCCACCGATGCCCACATCCGTCTGGCCAATCCTCGCACCCCAGACACCGCTGACCAGTTGATGCTGCGCCGCGCTTATAACTATGACAATGGCGTGCGCGATAATGGCACCCTCGACGTGGGCCTGGTGTTTATCTCCTTCCAGCAGGACTTGAAGCGACAGTTCATCACGGTGCAAAAACGCCTCGAAGGCGAACCGCTGGCGGACTATATCCGCCCCTACGGCGGCGGCTATTTCTACGCACTTCCCGGCGTTGCCGATGATTCCGATTATTTCGGCCGCAGCCTCCTCGAAGCCTAAAATCCCGCTGCCCAGCTAATCTCTGGTCAACCACGCATTTGCTTCCACCACAGTGCAAAGGGCGTGGCATTGCCTCGATCTTGCGAGAAGGCACACCAAAACGCACCGCCAGCACACAGGGCCCACGACACGCCAAACTGGCAACCGCTGGACCAGTGATTGCTAAAAGTGGTGGCAAGTTGAAGAGCGACAGCAGGCGGAGCGCCGCTTTCCAGGGGAGCACCTAGCTGGGCGGCGAGGCCCAAGGCGGGAGCCATTCGATGCGGCCGCGATGGCGATGCAGGCGGCCGCGCACCGGCGGGGCGTGCGGGTCATCGTCGTTGACTCCGTTGTGATAGGGGCAAGCAATGGTCAGGTTGTCCATATTCGTCTCGCCGCCGTGCTTCCACGCCTGGAGATGGTGGACCTGGCATTTATCGGCCGGATAATTGCATTCTGCCCACGGGCAGGAGGGGTTTTCGGCGGCGGCCATCAGCCGCTGCTTTTCGGAAGCGAACCTGGAAGTCCTATAGAGGTTGACTGGGCCCTCGAAGGGGTGAATGAGGGTGATAAGGCCGACCTCGGCAAGCTTTTTCTCCACCAGCTTGGCCCCGGAAATTTCGGCACCATTGGTCATCTGCAGCGTGACCTCTTCGCCGCCGCCGCTTAAGATTTTATCCAGCTCATCGAGGTGGATGACGATATTGGTGCTAGCCACCGGGCGGGTGGCACCACCGCGGAAGAAGATGCGGTCGACAGCTTCGAGTGGGGAGTCCTCCCCAATGGTGGAGTGCAGGTCAGCGATGAAATCGGAATCGCCGGTAATCGACAGCGTGGAGGGCCCGTCCTTTCGCCGGGTCATGCGCACCCCGCGCTGGGGCTGGCGCGGAGGATACATCTCCTTGAGCCGAGTGCGCGCCAGCTTGTCGATGTCCCCCGAAGTCCCACACAACTCCGCCCGCAGCACCCAAGCATCCCGTTTCGTCTTGGTGCGGGAGACGTATTTTTCAATCAACTTGAGCGTGGTTAAGCAGTGCTTGGTCGCCCGGCATGTGCGCTGGCGGCGGGTAAAGGAGGTGGGACCGAAGTAGGCATCGGCAAGCAGCAGCAATTCGCGCGATTCCTGCCGGGAAATGCCGAGCCGCCGCAGGTCTGCCTCGGTAAGGCCGAAGACCTCGCCGAGAAGCTCCATCGGCGAGGTTAATTGGCGGGCGTAGTCCTGCAAGCGGGTCATGCCTGCGAGGTTAAGCCACCGTACACCCGCGCGAAAGCCCGCTCCGCCCCGCCTGTGGATAACTCGCCCCATGCGTCACACCTGGCGTCTCGCCGTCCATTCACCCTGTGGATAACCTGCGGTATTGTCGAATATGACAGCGAGTAAAGGAGCCCATATGACTGATCCCACGAAAATTATCCGCCCCAACCACCCCGGCCGTAAGTCCGTCCCGCGCCAAGCGCAGGAGCTGCCGCCGCTGCCGGTAACTAGGGCGCGCATCGGCAAGCAGCCGGCGACGGAGATTTTTCAGGACATGGGCGAAAACATGGTGAAGGACCTGCAGGAAATCCGGCGTGATTTGCACCGCCACCCGGAAATCGGGCTGCATCTGCCGCGCACCCAGCAAAAGGTTCTTGAAGCACTCGAGGGCCTGCCACTCGAGATCCATGTGGGGCAGGATCTTAGCTCCGTGGTGGCGGTGCTGCGCGGCGGCAAGCGCGGCGAGCGGCCGGTATCGGTGCTGCTACGCGCGGATATGGACGCGCTGGAGGTGCATGAGCAGACCGGCAGCCCCTTTGCGTCGATCAACGAATACATGCACGCCTGCGGCCATGACCTGCATACCGCGGGGCTGATTGGGGCTGCACGCATGCTGTGCGAGCACCGCGAGGAGCTGCATGGCGATGTCACCTTTATGTTCCAGCCCGGCGAGGAAGGCCCGGGCGGTGCGCAACCGATGATCGAGGAGGGTGTGCTCGATGCCGCTGGCCGACGCCCAATCTCCGCCTACGGCCTGCACGTCGGCCCGCAAGACCGAGGCACGTTCCACTATGTTCCAGGTCCGATGATGGCAAGCTCGTCCAACCTGACCATTACGGTGCTGGGCAAGGGCGGGCACGGGTCCCGCCCGCACGATGCCATTGACCCCGTCGCGGCGCTGGCGGAAATCCAGATGGCGCTGCAGACCGCGCTGACGCGCCGCTTCGACGCGCTGGAGCCCATCGTTATCACCGTGACTAACCTGTGGGCAGGCAATGGTGCGTATAACGCGATTCCAGATCGCGCGGCGCTGGGGGCGACGGTGCGCGTGCTTCGCGATGAAAAGATCGACGCCGTCCGCCAAATGATCACCGAGGTCTCCAGCTCGGTGGCCGCCTCGCACCGTTGCACCGCGCAGGTGGATTTCGAGGTGTTGTATCCCACGACGAAGACGAACCCGCGGGAGAATCAATTCGCCGCCACGCTGTGGGGGCAGATGTTTGGCGCGGAAAACATGCAGCCCTTCGAAGCCCCGATGATGGCCTCCGAGGACTTCGGCTATGTTCTTTCCCAAGTGCCGGGCACGTTTATGTGGATGGGCACGGCCAACCCTTCGACGCCCGAAAACCAGCGCGAGTGGAACCACTCGCCGATGATGCGTTTTGATGACTCCGTGCTCGGCATGCAGGCGGCAGCGCTCGCCGCCGTGGCTTTCGAGCGACTGGCCACCGAAAACGAGCACCCTTCCGCGCAGACCAAGGCCATGCGCGAGGCCGCCGGCGTGCAGAAATAATGATGTGTGCGAGCGCCTGGGTGGTGGCAGGCACAAGCCAGTTGACGGCCCGAGGGCTGAGCAGCGTTCCTTTCGCCTGCCGACGTGAATACGCGCATTTCACATCGCGATTGCGGTGCTCGGAGGTTAATGCCGGCGGATAACGGCGGAGACCGGGCCGATGAGCGCGATGGCGCCGACAATGATGGAGGCCACCGGCCAGTATTGCGGGAAGTACTTGAGCGTATAGCCAAATACCTGACCGTCATCGAAGTGTCGTGCCAAGGCGAAAGGCATCCACCACAGCTTGCTTACTGCGAGCACCGCGCCCAATACACCGGCGATGACCCGCCCGCGCCCGCGTAGAAATAAACTGGCGGCCACGAGTACGATGCCGGCGATGGTGAGTGCGAAGAGCAGGGGAGTGTTCGTGCTCAGCGGCGAACCGTGTAATAAGAATTCGTGGTCAATCTCGTGCTGCTCGATGAGGGTGTAGCCATCGAGGACAACTTCGCTGGGAAGACCCATTACTTCTCCTCATCCTCTGGGGCGTAGCCATCGGACCATTCGCCGGTTTCGAAGTCATAATCGACGTTTTCGCCTTCTTCATCCGTGCGCTGGTACCACTCTGTATAACGGTCCGCGGTGGAATCGAAGTCATGGCCGGCCCCGCGGCCGTCTTCGGCATGCTGGACGGAGAACTCGAATTCATCGCCATGCTCTGCGATGCCGCGCATGACCGCATTATCCATCGCCGAACGGGCATAGGTGCGGCGGATGAACATCGGATCAGAGCGCAAATCCTTGATGAACGCCACCATCATGGTCAGCAGCACGAGGCAGAAGGGTAGGGCGGCTAAGATGGTGAGGTTTTGCAGGCCGGTGAGCACGTCTTCGCCGCCGGTCAGCAGCATGACGATGGCGATGCCCATCATGCACAGGCCCCAAAAGATGACGATGAGCTTATTCGGGGTTGGGTCGCCCTTGGAGGACATGGTGCCCATGACTACGGAGGCAGAGTCAGCCGAGGTGACAAAGAAGACCGCTAGGATGACCAAAAGGATAAACGGGGTGATGGTGCCAAGGGGAAGATCCTGGAACATCGAAAAGAGCACCTGTTCATTGGAGGATCCCCCGTCGAAGCCCTCTACGCCGTCTTGGTTGAAGGAAATGGCGGTGCCACCAAAGATGGTAAAGGCCAGCGCCAAAATGGCGGTGGGCGCGAAGATAGTCACGGCGGCGAATTCGCGAATGGTGCGGCCGCGGGAGATGCGGGCGACGAACATGCCCACAAACGGCGTCCATGCAATCCACCAGGCCCAGTAGAACGCTGTCCAGTAGGACTGGAATTCAATTGTCTCATCGCCCCAGGACAGTCCCTTGGCCATCATGGGCAGGAATTGATCGATATAGGTCACGATGCCCGAAGGAATCAGGTTCAGCAGCAATAGGGTGGGTCCGACCAAGAAGACGAAGACAATAAGCCCCAAGGTCAAGGTGATATTGAAATTGGACAGGTAGCGCACGCCGCGCGCGACGCCAGAGACCGCGGAGATGATAAACGCGCAGCCTAAGACGGCGATGACGATGATGAGCGCGGAATTGGTCATGGGGCCTGCGCCGCGAATGATGCTGACGCCTTGGCCGATTTGAATAGCAGAAAGCCCCAGGGTAGCGGCGGTGCCGAAGAGGGTGGCGATAAGCGCCATGACATCGATAAGCTTGCCCAGCGGGCCGTCCGTGGCGCGGGAGCCGAAGAGCGGCTGGAAGATGGAAGAGATGAGGGGAACGCGGCCGCGCCGGTAGGAGGAATATGCAATCGCGGCGCCGACCAAAGCATAGGCCGCCCACGGGGAAATGCCCCAGTGGAAGTGCGATTGGGCCATGGCTTGGTGCAATGCCTCGACGGAGCTGCCGTTATCCACGGTGTGCGGGGGAGGGCTGAGGTAGTGCGATAGCGGCTCGGAGGGGCCGTAGAAGAAGATGCCGACGCCGATGCCGGCACCAAACATCATCGCTACCCAGCTGAAGTAGCTGAATTCGGGCTTTTCTGTATCCGTGCCGAGCTTGATGCGGCCGAGGCGGGAGAACCCGATATAGGCCATGGTCACGGTGGCCAGCAGCATGGTGATGTTCAGCAGCCATCCGGTATTGGTAATGGCCCAGTTAAAGGCGGTGGAGGAGGCGGCGGCCAGGTTATCGGGCATGGTAATGCCCCAAATGATGAAGGCTACGATGAGGACGGCGGTGATGGAAAATAGCGATTTATCCAGGCCGAAGCGGTTGCGTTGGTCCTCAACGCTGATGCCGGGCACCAGCCCGGGGTGCATATTGTGCGGGTAGAGCCCTACGGCGCTGCCCTTATCGTGCGGTTCGAGGGAGCGCTTATAGGCGCGGGAGGAAGAAGTCACGGTGTCCTTAGCTTGGCGGGAGTCGTGGCCTCAATTGTTCAGCACCGCAGCGCATTCCACAAGCTAGCGCTGTTGGGCATGCGCGGCGTGAATCTGCTTGACGATGCCATCTAGTTCTTCCCTGCTCGCCATCCTGAACGGGTGCGTGGAGCAATAGTCGAGCAAGAAATAGCCCGCGTGCTGGATGGCGATGTGTCGCTGCCACAATTCTCGCGCGGTGGCGGGGTTATCAGCGGCGAGGGATTGCATGGCGCGGCGCTCGGATAGCAGCTCGTATTGCAGGTCGCGGCGGCTGGCAAGGACCTCTTCGGGGGTATTGATAAACAGCAGACCGAGCAGGGTGGACATGGATTCCATGGCGCGGGTTTGCAGGCGGTGCTGGTTGCGGATGGGTGCGGAGCGCTGCCAGAACCACAGCACGATGGTGGCCACGATGATGGAGATGAGGACCTCGCTGATGCGCGCCTGGATGGTGGGCCAGAGGGGGCGCTGGGCGGAATTGCCCATCAGCAGTGCGAGCGGGGTGGAAAAGATGACGCAGATGGCATAGTTCTTGGCTACAAAAATCTCTGCGCAGAATTGGCAGGCGGCGAGGGCGAAGAGCAAGCTCCACCCGGACACTCCGAAGTAATGGAAGACCGAAAACAGCATGACGCCGACGATGGATCCGAGCATGCGGTGGATGCCGCGGACGGTGCCGGCGACGTGGTCCGGTCCCCACTGCAGCATGAGGAAGGCGGAGACCACGCCCCAGTCCGGGCGGTCAAAACCTAATGACAGGCTCACCACCGTGGTAATGGCGGCGGAGACCACGATCTTTTGCGTGGTCACCATGGCATGCGAGTCCCGCACCGCGGCGCGGTAGATGCGGTAGCGGCCGGTGGGGCGGGTGTGCGGGATGGCGGTGCGGTGCGGATCCACATCGGTGGCGTGATCGGTCAGCAGATCCGAAGAAGATCCCAAATCCAGCGCGCGGTTATGCGCGACGATGCGCCCTTGGGCCTGCAAGGTGCGATCCACTAAGCCTGCGGCGGCGGTATTGATGATGCGGCCGCCGCGGATGATGCCGGCATCGGCAAGCGCTTGCCACGCCGTCGACAGCGCCGTTTGGGCCTGGTGGTGGCGGGCGAGGGAATCATCCTCGCCGGAGACAAACGCAGCGGTGGCCTTTTCCAAGGCGGCGACGGCGCGGCGTTCGGGGCCGTGCACATCAATGAGCGCGGGCGCCATGCCCAAAAGCAGGCTGGCCAGCACACCGGTCAGGGACCACAGGAACAGCTGGCTAACGCTCGTATCCGTCCGCGCCAACATCACCGAACCGCCGCCGACCAAGACGAGGAAGAAGGCGCCCGGCGGCGGCAGGCGCAGCGCGTTCTGGGTAAAGCCGCAGAGCGCGGCGAGCAGGAGGGAATAAAGACCGGCGAGCAACAGCCACCAGTGCCCGTGTCCGGGGACGAAAATGAGGTGGCCGACCAGCACACCCACGGTCGCCACGGTGGTCAGGGCCAAGCCAGCGGTGAGGATGACGCGGGGCCGGGTGCGAAAGGGATGGCCTTCGCCGAAAATCACGGCGAAGGCGCCGGTGGCCAGCAGCAGGATGGCGTAGTCGTGGCCGGTGAGCATGGCGAAGGCGCCGGGAATTAGCAGCGCTAAGGCCGCGCGCAGGGCACCGGGCCAGCGCACGGAAGCGGTATTAAAGGCGGTTAGCAGCTGGGTGGTGCTGGGGCGTTGCGGGATAGGGTGGTCGGTGCTCACGAGCCTGCGGGACTCCTTTCGCTAGAAATGTTTACCGCAACCACCCTACGCCGCGCGAGCTTATTGCCCAGCGGCGGCGATGAGCCGGCGGGTGTAGTCGCTCTTGGGCTTCGACCACACGCGCTCGGTGGGCCCGTGTTCGACCAGCTCGCCGCGGTTGAGCACGGCGACCCTATCGCAGAGCCCGCGCACCACGGAGAGATCATGGGTGACAAATAGCAGGGTCAGGCCGCGGTCCTCGATGAGGCGGGCGAGCAATTCCAGCACCTGGGCTTGCACGGACATGTCGAGGGCGGAGACGGCTTCATCGGCAAGCAGGATATCCGGTTCGCCGCATAGGGCGCGGGCGATGGAGATGCGTTGGCGTTGCCCGCCGGAAAACTCGTGGGGATAGCGGTCGAGCGCCTCGCCGGAAATGCCCACTTCTTCCAGCGCGGCGGCGGCGCGCTCGCGCTGCTCGGCCTTGGATAGGCGCCCGGGAATGGCCTCGGCGATGGATTTCCAGATCTTCAGCCGCGGGTTCAGAGAACCTTGCGGGTCTTGGAAGACCATCTGCACGCGCCCATCCACGGTGCTGGTTCCAGAGGTCGGGGCATCCAGCCCCGCCACAATCTTCAGCAGGCTGGTTTTGCCGGAACCGGAGCCGCCGACGATGCCGAGCCGCTCGCCGCGGCGCACGCGGAGATCGATCCCCGCCAGTGCGGCTTGGGAGCCATGCTGCTTGCCGATGCCCTCCAGCACCACCACATCCTTCCCCTCACCCGCCGGGGTGAGGGCGAAGTCCGTCGGCTGCGAGGCCGAGACCAGCTCTTGGGTATAGGCGTGGCGCGGCTGAGTGAGCACCCGCTCGGTGCGGCCTTCTTCCACGATTTCGCCATCGCGCATGACCAGCACCCGCGGGCACATGCGCTGGATGACGTTGAGGTCGTGGGTGATAAAAAGCAGGGCGGTGCCGCGTTGCTCGGTCACGCGCTCGATGACGCGGAGGACCCCGTCCTGCGTGGTGGCATCGAGGGCGGTGGTGGGCTCGTCGCAGATGAGCACGTCGGGGCTTCCCGCCATGGCCATGGCGAGGAGCACGCGCTGGCGCTGCCCGCCGGATAGCTGGTGGGGAAAGCGCGAGGCGAAGTCGGCGTCGAGGTCGACTTCTTCTAGGGCCGCGGCGGTATCGTGCGCGCCGGCGTGGGTGAGCTGGGCGCTAATGCGCATCAGGGGATCCAGCGCGCTCATGGGTTCTTGGAAAACCATGGCCATGGTCTTGCCGCGCAGCGGGCGGATGGCGGAATCCCGCGCGCCGATTATCTGGTGATCGGCCACGGTGACCTCACCGGTGGCGGAAATGCTCGTGGGCAGCAGCCCCATGATGGACAGCGCGGTCAGTGATTTACCGGAGCCGGATTCGCCGATGATGCCGAGCTTTTCGCCCGCCTCGAGCTGGAAGCTAATAGGGCCGACGAGGGAGGATTCGGAGGCGCTGAGGCTGAGATCGCGCACGCTTAAAAGGCTCATCGCGTGGCTCCTTTCATGCGGGGGTCGAGGGCGTCACGGAGGGCATCGCCAAGCAGGTTAAAGCCCAAGACCGTGGCGGCGATGGCAAGGCCTGGCCAGAGGGCCTGGAGAGGATCGGTGCTCAGCAGCGACTGGGAGTCCTGCAGCATGCGGCCCCACGAGGCGGCCGGGGGAGGAGTGCCCAAACCGAGGTAGGACAGGCCCGCCTCCGCGAGGATGGCGAGGGCAAAATACACCGAGGCCTGGACGATGATAAGGCCCGCGATATTCGGGAGGACATGGCGCACCGCCACCTTCCATCCCGGCACGGCGGAGATGCGGGCGGAGGCGATATAGTCCTGCGTGACCACCTGCAGCGTGCCTGAACGCGCCACGCGGGCAAAGGACGGGATGCCGGAAATACCGATGGCAATCATGGCCGTGAGCGTCGATGGGCCCCAGACCGCGCCGGCGATAATGGCGAGCAAGAGCGCTGGGAAGGCGATTACGACGTCGGCGCCGCGCATGACCAGCGCTTCTACCCAGGTGCCGCGGCGCATGCCCGCGAGGATCCCCAGCGGGATGCCGATAAGCCCTGCGATGCCGACGGCGATAAGCCCCACGAAGACCGTGATTTTCGCGCCCGCCATGATGCGCGAGGCGGTATCGCGCCCGAAGCGGTCCGTGCCCAGGAGGTGATCCGCGGTGGGGCCGGACAGTCGGCTGCCCGGTTGCGCGAGGGTGGGATCGTACAGCGTCCACACCAGCGATACGAGGGCGATTACTACGACCGCGCCGACGAGCACGGCGCCTAGCCAACCAGAAAAACGCATTTTCATCGTGCGTCACCTGCCTTGATTCGGGGATCGATGAGGCGGTAGGCGACATCGGTAAGCATGTTTACTGCCAGCGCGAAGGTGACCAGCAGCATGACGAGGGTCTGCACCGTGGTCAGATCGCGCACGGAGACTGCATCGAGCAGCATGGAACCTACGCCGGGGATGACGAAGACGGATTCAATGACCACGGCGCCTACCACCATCGAGGTCAATTGCAGGCCAGACACCGTCAGTACCGGCAGCGCGGCATTGCGCAGCCCGTGGCGGTGCAGGGCCTCCCGCGGGGAATCGCCCAGAGCGCGCGCGGTACGGATATAGTCTTGGTCCATAACGTCGAGCACCGAGGAGCGCATATAGCGTGTGAGCATTGCACCCTGGACCAGGGCCAAGGCGATGACCGGCAGGATGAGGTGGCGCAGGAAATCGCCCACCCCGCGGTTGGGCGGCACCCAACCATTGGCCGGCAGCCAGCCCAGGTGGACTGCAAAAATGGCCACCAAGATGATGCCGACTAAGAAGCTCGGCACGGCGATGCCCAGCTGCGTTCCCGCAGAGACCAAGCCGGCAACCCGCGAATTGCGGTTATGCGCCAGCCACATGCCAATGGGAATCGCGCAGGCCAGCGCCAAGGCCATGGCCAGGCCGATGAGGATGAGCGTGACCTGCAGGCGGTCAAGGACGAGCGGGGTGATGTCCTGCTGCGAGGACAGTGACTTGCCGAAATCGCCGGTGGCAAGGCCCTTTACCCACTCGCCGTACTGCGTGAACAGCGGACGATCGAGGCCGAGTTCTGCGCTGAGCTCGGCGATGGCGTCATCAGTGGCATTGACCCCCAACGCGACGCGCGCCGGGTTGCCGGGCACGGCGCGCATGAGCGCGAAGATGATGAGGGAGGCGAGAAAAAGCGTGAGCACGAAGCGCAGCAGCGGCCGGATTATGGCCTGTGCCCGAGAACTACTCATTGGTCCTCCTTTTTGTCGGTGAGATCGCGCAATACGATCGCGTCGGTGACTTGATCGGTGTGCAAGCCGCTGATGCCGTGGCGCGTTAGAACGACATTCGGCATATTCATTACGGTCAGCGCGCCGGCATCGGCCATGATCTGGTCCACGACCTGCGTCATGCGGTGGGGATAGTCTTCAGGCGCTGCGGTATCGGCCTCATCGAGCAGCTCGCGCGTGCGGGCGGAATCGTAATTCAGGTAGTAATCCGGGTTGCCAAAAAGCGCCGGGATATCGCGGGCCTCCACGTGGGAGATAATCGACATCTGGTAGTCCTTGGCACCGTGGACCTGGCCCAGCCACACGGCGGGAAACTCGGCGGTTTCGAGGGTGACATCGAAGCCGACATCGGAAAGCTGCGAATACAGCAGCTCGGAGATGGCCTGGGCATAGTAGAGCGTGGGCACGGTGATGGTGAGTGGGGTGCCTTCGGCGCCGGCATCGGCAAGCAGCGAGCGGGCCTTATCCAGGTTGAAGTCGTAATAGTTCTTGCCCTCGAACCAAGGATCGGTAGGCGGCATGGGCGCGCCGCCGGTATCGGTGGCCATGCCGGACCACACGATGTCATTGGCCGCCTCGCGATCGACAGCGTAGGCCACGGCCTGCCGCACGCGCGGATCGTCGAAGGGGGCGCGGTCATTATTCATCGATAGCAGGACCTCACCATTGGTGGTGCCTACGTTGGTATCGATGGAATCATCCAGGGAATCGAGGATTTCGGGATTACCCACGCCCCAGACGACGTCCACGCCGCCCGAGCGCAGCGCGGTGACCGAGGAAATGGCATCGGGGAAGTAGCGCACCGTGACATCGTGCTCAGACGGTGTGCCCCAGTAATCATCGCGCTTGTGCAAGGAGACGAATTCTGAGGGGGAAAATCCAGCCACCTCGTAGGGGCCGGTGCCGATAGGCTTCGCTGCAAGGTCATCCATGCCCTTAGGTGACATCATCGCGCCGATGGTGGTGCCCATGGACCACAGCCAGCGGTTAGAGGGCTTTTCCAGGCGCACCTTGAGGGTGTGATCATCGACCGCGGTGGCGCTTTCGACTGGGTCCATTGCGGCGGAAATGCCGTTGGTCCAGTCATTTTTTACGTAATTAATGGAAAAGGCGGCGGTCTGCGCGGTGAAGGGATCGCCGTTGGAGAAGGCCACGTCATCGCGCAAGTGAAAGGTATAGGTCTTCGCATCTTCACTGATGTCCCAGTCCTTGGCCAAGCCTGGGGTGATGGATCCATCTTCATCGATGCGCACCAAGGTCTCATAGACGTTATCCATGAGCACCGACGGCGCGGCGGCCCCACCGGTAGTGGTGAAGTCGAGCGAGGTGGCCCCCGAACTAGATGCCACCGTTAGGGCGGCGTTGTCGCCGGAGGTATCGACGACCGCCGTATGGCCCGCTGAACAAGCTGTTATCGTGCCCAGCGCTGTCACCATCGCGAGACAGCCCAGCGCTGAGCGCGCACGCAAAATTTTCATAGATGAAGAATAACTTGTGTGTTACTCAACACATAAACGCCCTAAAACCATTCGGGGGGAGGCATATATTGCCATTAATTAAGGCAATTTCAGCGGGTTGTTTTGCGGCGGGTTCGGTGGCGCTGCGCGGCCAGCGTTGAGGCCGAGGGCGGCCCAACGCGGCGCTGTGTAGCGCAGCGAGGCGGGGTTTAGCGCGGGGTGCCCGCCACGTTGGCTGGATCGAGCTGCCAGCCCTCAGCAAGCACGTGCATGTTCTTGATGACGTTTTCGTGCGAGCTGGACTGCAGGGAAATCATCAGCTCATCGGCCTTGGCATGCTCTTGGAACTTCTCCAAGTATTCGGTGACTTCCTTGGTGGTACCGACCGCGGAGTAGCGCAGCATGTCCAGGATTTGTTGGCCTTGGTAGGACTCGATGATCTGCTCTACCTGCTGGTCGGTCAAGTACTTGCCGCGGCCGGCGAAAGACTTCACGCGGTTAAAGCACACGCGCTCGTACTCGGCTTCCGCCACTTGCATAGTATCGGCGGCGGTGACGTTTACTCCGGCGATGACGTAGGGCTCGCTAAACCGCTCGGAAGGCTGGAAGTTCTCCCGGTAGTAGGTGGTTGCTTCCTCGAGGTGCTGCGGGGCGAAGTGGGAGGCAAAGGCATAGGGCAGGCCGAGTTTTGCCGCGAGCGAAGCGCCGAACATGGACGAGCCTAGAATATAGATAGGAACGTTCGTATTAGCACCGGGAATCGCGCTGACCCCGGGGATATAGGCCTTGCCCTCGAGGTACGCATTGAGCTCTTTGACGTCTTCTGGGAAGCGCTCGGCGGATTGCCCATCGCGGCGCAGCGCACGGCCCAAGGTATTCAAGTCCGTGCCGGGGGCACGGCCGACGCCTAGGTCAATGCGGTCCGGGTACATCTCCTCCAAGGTGCCGAACTGTTCGGCGATGACGTACGGCGAGTGGTTGGGCAGCATCACGCCGCCAGAGCCCAACCGGATGCGTTCCGTCTTAGCGCCGATGTGTGCGATGAGGACGGCGGGCGCGGAGGACATAATGGACTTCATATTGTGGTGCTCGGTGTACCACATGCGGGAATACCCCAGTTTTTCGGCTTCTTGGGCTAATTCCACCGACCGGTTAATGGATTGGGCAGGGGTTTCACCGTCATAGATGGTGCAAAAGTCCAATACGGAAAGTGGCGCGTGATCAGTCATGGGAAAATAATCCTTTTTCTCGCGGGGATAGTACCTATAGTGCAACGGTACGCGGGGCGGGGCTATTCCGTCCTTTTTCACGCGACCATGCGCATCCCGGCGACCCAAGCTGAGTTGAACCGCAGACAGAAACCCGCCGCGGAACCCGAGGAATGCGGGCCCGCGGCGGGGAGTGGAAGGAGAGAGCTTAGCTCTTTGGCGATGCCGCTGCATCGAGCGGCGAGTCAACGACGGCATCGCCGTCAGCATCGGCCGCCGCGGTCACGGAGTTGGAGTGCTTCTCGCCAGCCTTGGTGGAGATATCCACAATCAGGCCAATGATTGCCGCGATGACGGTAGGTGCAATCCAGCCGAGATCCACCGCTTGGCCCGGCGCCAGCGACAAGATGGGATCCAGGGCGGCGGTGCCCCAACCCTGCGCGGAAATGACGGTCAGGGCGGACCAGATGACCGATACCCACAGGGCAAGGCGGTAGGTCCAGTAGAACACGACGGACCTCTTTACCGCCGGCTGGATAAGCGTGAGCAGGATAAGGGAGATAGCCGGTGGGTACAGGAAGGTGATAAACGGCACCGCGATGGACAGCACAGTGTCGAGGCCTTGGAAGGCGAAGAGGATGGACATCGCGGTAAAGATGCAGGCCCACAAGTGGTAATTCGTCTTCGGCACCAGCATCTCGAAGAACGCGGAGGTGGCGGTGATAAGGCCCACCGCGGTGGTCAGGCAGGCGAGGACGACGATGGCGGAGAAGAGGGCCTGGCCGAAGGTGCCCATGGTGAGATTGGCGGCCTCGGCAAGCAGCGGCGCACCGGATTCATAAGACTGGCCATCGGGCAAGGTCTGGCCCACCCAGGCAAGGCCCAGGTAGATGGCGGCAAGCAGGATACCGGCGACCAGCGCTGCGGTAATGGTGCCCTTCACCAGGGATTTTTGGGTTTTAAAGCCCTTAGAGCGCAGGGAACCCACGATGACGATGGAAAAGGCCAAGCCAGCGATGGCGTCCATGGTGTTATAGCCCTCGAAAAGGCCGGTGACCATGGGGGAAGAGACGTAATCTTCGGTGGGCATCTGGGGATCGCGCGGGTGATTCAGCGCCGCCAAAGTAATGAGGACGACCAGCAGCGCAACCAGGGCCGGGGTGAGGAATTTGCCCAGGGTATCGATGATGGAATTGGGTTTCCACGCCAGGCCCAGCGCGATAAGGAAGAAGACGGTATTGAATGCACCGCTGGCCATGGTGCCTTCCCAGCCCAACAGGGGAGTAATCGCCGTTTCCATGGATACCGCGCCGGTACGCGGGAGCGCGTAGAAAGCACCGATAGAAAGATAGGACAGGGCGGAAAAGACGACGCCGAAGATCGCGCCGCCATTTGCGCCTAAGTCACGGACGGAACGGCCGGAAATCGCGACCGCGATAATGGCCAGGACGGGCAAGAGCACGCCGGCGGCGAGGAAGCCCAGCACGGCGGGCCAGAAGTTGGTGCCGGCGGAAACGCCCACCATCGGTGGGAAAATGAGGTTGCCGGCGCCGAAGAACATCGAAAAGAGCATGAGCGAGGCAATGACAACGGTGGCCTTGCTCTTGGGGGTGCCTGAGGCAGTGGTGGTAGCCATCCTGGCTCCTTAACATTGCGTACTAAAACCATCAGCCGCGCCGAGAGCCGAGGTGGCGAGGGCGCGACCAGGAATGTGAATTCTGTAGCCCTATAGGGGCTATTCATGTAATGAGATATTACTGCCCACCTGTTGAGAAATCAAAGCATGGTGAAAATACAATAAATGCCCCATCGCGTGTGCGATGGGGCGAGGAGAAAGGGTGGCTGGGAACTAGTCGAGCTCGGCGAAGGCCTTTTCCATGCGGTCGAGTGCCTCGCTCAAGATTTCGCGGGAAGTGGCGAAGTTCAACCGCGCATGACCTGGGCCACCGGTGCCGAAGGTATCGCCCTCGTTGAGGGCCACGCGGGCGTTTTCGCGCAGCCACTTGGCAGGTTGCGGATTGCCGGCGATGGCGGTATCGGAAAAGTCCAGCCACAACAGGTAAGTGGCTTGGGGCTGCGTAGTCTTCAGTCCAGGGATGCGCTGTGGCAATTCTTCTACCAGCCAGTCGCGGGTCTCGCGCAGGTACTCGATTTCCTCGTCCAAGAAGCCCCCGCCGTGGCGGTAGGCGGCCTCGGCGGCAAGCACGCCCAAGGTGCCGGTGCCGTCTTTGGCCACGCCGGTAAGCCCGTTCCACTTCTGGGCATCGGCGGCATTGGAAAAGATAATCTGCGCGCACTTGAGGCCCGCGGTATTAAAGGCCTTGGAGGTGGCGGTGACCGTAATGGTGCGCTGCGCTGCTTCCTCGCTTAGCGATGCCACCGGAATATGCTTTCCTTCATAAACCAGCGGGGCATGGATCTCATCGGCCAAGATGCGGCCATCGTATTTCTCCGCCAACTCCACCAACCCGCGGAGGTAGTCCTCCGACAAGACGTGGCCGTGCGGGTTATAGGGGTTGGCCAAGAGAATCGAACCGGCGCCGTCTTTGAAGGCTTGCTCGATTTCATCTAGCTCGAGGCTGGTTTCGATCTTCTCGCGCCCCGCCGTGCGGGGGAGTTCGAGCAGCGGTGGGTAGGAGGGTACGGGCACGATGACGGGGGAATCATCGCGGGTAAAGTACTGCACGCCGAGCAAGAGGCCGCGGACGACATCGCCTATCCAGAAGATGTGATCGGCATTGGGGCGCCAGTCGTAGCGCTCCGCATAGAAATCGGCGACTGCCTCGCGCAGCCCCGAGGCCTTGGGGGAGGGGGTATAGCCGAAGGTTTCATTATCCACCATCTCCTGCAGCGCCTTTTTGACGGCGGGGGCGGTGGGGAAATCGGACTCCGCGATCCACAGCGGGAGGATGTCCTCATCAAAGACGGTCCACTTGCGGGTACCGCGGGCTTGCAACTCTTCTAGGCTAGGAAACTGCATGCACACAAGCTTAACGCTTTAAGCGCAGCAGTCCCAGTGGATTTATTCACTTTCTTCGCCGTGCTGGCTGTGGGAGTTGGTGCCGGTGACAAAGCCGTACTTTTTCAGCCGGCGGCGGTCCGCCGCGGAGCTGGATTGGGTGAGTTTGAGCAGCTCGGCATAAATGCCGCCGGATTGCGCGAGTTCGGCAGGCGAGCCCATTTCATCGATCCGCCCTGCCTCGAGGGTGATGATGGTATCGACATCCGCGATGGTGGATAGGCGGTGCGCAATAATCAGCGTGGTCCGGTCCTTCATCAGCTCATCCAGGCCTGCTTGGACGGCGCGTTCGGCCTTGGTATCAAGCGCGGAGGTGGCCTCATCGAGCACTAAGATAGGGGCATCTTTCAGCATGGCGCGCGCAACGGAAACGCGCTGTTTCTGCCCGCCGGAAAGTTTTAGCCCGCGCTCACCGATGACCGTGTCATAACCATCCGGGAAGGCCTCAATGAAGTCATGGGCATTGGCGCGCTTGGCGACGTCTACGATTTCTTCCTCCGTGGCCCCAGGCTTGCCATAGGCAATATTGTCGCGGATGGTGCCCGAAAAGAGGTAAGACTCCTGGAAGCCACGCCAACAGAGGCGCGCAAGCGAGACGCAGTGAGGTCATCGACGCGGTGCCCCAGCACATCGAGGTGGCCAGCCGAGGGGTGATACAGGCCCAGCAGCAGGTTGACCAGGGTGGATTTACCGCCGCCCGATTCACCCACGAGCGCGACCTTCTGGCCCTCGTGGGCGGTAAAGGAGATGTTGTTGACGACGGGCTTTCCTTCTTCATAAGCAAAGGAGACGTCATCAAAGGCAAAGACCGGCGCGCCGGGCGTTGGCTCTAATGGGGTGATGGGGGTGAGGTTGAGCTCGGGGGTGCCGGAATCCGTGATAGCGGCGACCAGCTCGCGCGAGGCGGTGGGCTCTAGGTCTTCTTCCATGACCTTGAAGTAGTCGCGCGAGCCGGCGATAGCGCGCTGGGCCGTATCGATCATCAAGCTCATCATGAAGAGGGGTTGCTTGGCCATGGTGACCATCTGCAAGAGCATGACCATATCGCCGATGGAAAAGTGGCCTTCGAGGGTGCGCCAGAAGATGACCGCATAGATCCCTAAAAAGATTACGGCCATGGCGATGCCGCGGAAAGTATCCATCATGTGCCACCAGCGGGACTGTGGACGCGTGGTATCGACCACGGTGCCATAGCGCTGGGCAAAGTGGTCCAACTCGCGGGATTCGGCGACGAAGGACTTGGTGACCTTGACCTGGCCTATGACCTCGGCGAAGCGGCCATTGGCTTGGTCGATGTTTTCGTTTTTAATGGCCTCAAATTTTTGCCAGCGCTTCGAGGTCAGCGCGGTCAGCCACATATAAATGGGGAAAAGCAGCGCCAATAAAATGGTCAGCGGCCAGTAATACCAAGCGGTAATGGCTAATACCGCGATGGTCTGGATGATCATCGTGAAAAAGTTATTGGCAAAGGACTGGATAAACTGCGTGATATTCGCGATGGAGCGATCCAGCCGGGCGATGATGGTGCCGGTGACCTGATTATCGTAATAGCCCTGCGGCAGCGCCAAGAGCTTGGCAAAGTAGCGGTTGGATAAAATCTGGCGCAAGAGCGAGACCATGACATCGCCGATGTAGCCGCCGATATTACGGAATAAGGCATTGGCGGCATCGGCCAGGAAAAGGGCGAGGGCGAGGAAGAGGACGGCACGCAGGGCATCGCCAAGCGGCTCGCTTGTTTGGAGCGCCTCAACGATGATGTCGGTGGCTTCCCTGGTGAAAAAGGGTGAAATCAACGCAAGGACGGCGGTGACCGTCGCTGCGAGCAACACGCCGAGATAATAGGGCCACAGGGCAGAAGCGCTGCGGGTAATGCGTACGAGGGATTTCATAGAGGGTTGCTCAATTCAAAGACGCGTGGAGGGAGAGTACCTAAAAGAGACAGTCCAGTATACCACACGCCACGGCGCGCAGCCCAGATGCATACCTTGGGCGGGCTTTCGGCTAAGGTATCTGTGCAGAAATAAAGTTATCTTCGCGTGCAAAGGATCCATCCACGGTGAAAATTTCTCACACTTTAGGCGCAGGCGTGGTCAGCCTTCTCGCCGTGACCCTGGCCGGATGTAGCATTCTCCAGCCGGAAGAGACCGGTTTGGGGGACAATATCACCGTCTCCAGCTCGGAAGAAGCGCCTTATCAAGCGGAAGACACCGACGATAAGGAAGTTACTTCCAACCTGGCGAGCCCGGTGAAAGATGTCGGCCTCGGCGTCAGCTGGGAGCTGCAGGGGGTTTATACGGATAGTAATTCCGGCGGTTCCGTGGTGACCATTTTGCTCAAGAACGAAAACGAAATGGCCCTGCCCACCGATGCTTTCGACGACCCCGTCCTCGAGCGCGCCGACGGAAATGGCGGTTGGTCTAAGGTAAAAGCCCTGCCGTTTGACGAGAACTCCGCGCCTGGCGTGGAACCCCCGGGCCTCGATCACCCGCTGGGCGCGGGTGCCGCGGTTAACCTGCAATATCGTTACGATGTCGCACCGGGCAACCTCTGGAATGCCCGCCTACACATTGGAAACGTCACGTGGGTGGGGGATCTGAACCTATGACGGAACGGGTAGTCCTGGCGGGTGCTGATGGAAAAGCCATTGGTACTGCCCTCAAATCCGAGGTGCATACCACCGACACTGCCTTGCACTTTGCCTTTTCCGCGTGGGTTACCTGCCAAGGAAAAGTACTCATCACCCGTCGGGCGCTGAGCAAACAAACCTGGCCCGGCGTGTGGACCAATTCCTTCTGCGGGCATCCTGGTCCGGGGGAGTCGACTGCCGATGCCGTCATTCGCCGCGCCGAATTCGAGTTAGGGATTCCGGCAGACGCGCTGTCCAACCTGCGCGAGGTGCTGCCCACCTTTTCCTACCGCGCGGTAGATTCCTCCGGCCTGGTGGAAAATGAAATCTGCCCCGTCTACTGCATAGAGCTCGATTCCCAGGCGCAGTGGCAGCCGAACCCGGACGAGGTCGACTCCTGGGAGTGGGTCGAGCCAACCCGCCTCATCACCGCGGCCGATGCCGTGCCGGCGGTATTTAGCCCGTGGATGTGCGAGGAACTGGCGGAAGCCGAATTGCGCACGGCGCTTCAGGCATAGGCACAGCAGCAGTTAGTCTTCCTCATAAAACGCCGCGGCCACGTAATCCAAGGTGGCATAGGCAATGCGCCGATCCCCGGTATCCAAATCAAATTCGAGCACGCGGTGGTCGCTGCCATAGCGGGGGAAACCCGGCTCCCCTGTGGTGGCGAAGTGGCAGAGCCACTCATTCAGCTCGCAGTCGGTGCCGAAGAGCGGGTAGAGCTCATCGCAGTGCAACGCCGGCTTAAGCTTCCTCGTAAACTCCATCATCCAGGTAGGCCCCGGAGCGCCGGAGGCTACCTGCGCCGTCCAGCGGCGAACGAGGGAATCGCCTATCATCCGGCCCATGAGGCGGTCCGGGTCCACGTACTGCGCGAGCTGGCGCCATTGCGTGTAGCGCCCGTGTGGGAAGCCGAAGCGCTGGGAAAGGTAGTTACAAATAAACTTGCCCAGGGCCATATTATCGATGCGCTTGCCGGCTGGAAGATCGTAAAACTCATCCCGGGTGGAGCTCACCACGATGGGGATATCCGCCAATTCAGATGCCTGCATTGGTGCCGGGCCGAGGGCCAAGTCATAGCGGTGCTTCTTGCGGAACTTTTTATAGCCCTTTTCTAGTGCCTCGGGCGACAGCGATTCCAGGGCATTGGGCTCGATGGGTACCGACAGGCACCTGTGCAATCCCGCCACGCGGTGCTCAAAGGTATCGCGGGGATAGGCAGGCGATAGGGCGAGGACGCGCCGAAAAGCACCGCGGTAGTGATCGCGCCGGGCAAGCCACAGGCTAATCGCCGCCCCGGCGGATTGGCCTACCAGGGTGATATTCGTTTTATCCCCGCCAAAGGATTCGATATTGTCCTGTAACCACTCCAAAGCCAGCACGCAGTCATCGATGCCGCGGTAGCGGTCCGCTTCATCGTCAGCAAAGCGAGCAAAACCGGCCAGGCCCACGCGGTAGCCCACCCGGACTTGGATGATGCCCTTGCGGGCCGTCACCGTGCCTGGCACCCGCTCGTCCTCATGCGAGCCGCCTTCAAAGCTTCCCCCGTGGATATAGACCACCACGGGGCAATCCGCAGCGTTGTCGGGGGCGGTGATGCTGAGTGCTACCTCATCCGGTTGCGGTGTGCGTGCATCCTGGTCGAGGGGTTTTTCCAGCGGCCGCGCTGGGGCAAAGCGGCTAGGTATTTCGCAAAAGCGCAGCGAATGAAAATAGGAGAGGCCATCGCGGCTAAAGCCGGTGATACGTCCAGATGGGGTGGCAATGGTGACGGGTATCTGTGCGCTCGACATACCTGCCAGATTACCGTGGGGCAGTAATATAAGAACCCATGGAGTGGTTGACTGACGTGAGCAGCGCATTTTCGCAGTTCTTGGTGCAGGCGCCCGTGTGGGTACAGATGATCATCGTGGTAATCATCGTGGTTCCCATCATGATTGGGCTGGCCTGGTGCCTGATGTGGGCCGTAGACCGCAGCGCCGGCCTAATTTCCCAGTTTCGCAATCGCGGCACTACAGTAAAAGACCATGGCTGATCAACATTCGGAGGACGCGGGCGATAACGCAGCGAGCGGCGACGTACCCGGCGCCAGCTCGGATAGGATCCAGCCGGTAGATCCCCGCGAAGGCCTGTGGGATCCAGAGCGCAAAAAAGATGAGCGCGCCGCAACTACGCCGGTTGTCGGCACCTCCCAGCCCGTTCGCCGCAAACGCTCTCTGCCTAAATCCCGGGTCTCGCTCACGCTGTGGTCCATGATTGCGTTGGTTCTCATCGTTGCGCTAATCGGCAGCCTGTGGCCCTAGGGCAAATTGGTGGATTACTCCAATAAATGGACCGCTCTGGTGCTATAAGCCCTGAATAATTACCACTTCGATCGTGGGTGAAACGCGTTGATTCGCCATCCGGTTGGTACAGTAGGCACAGATTATTATTAGCTGTGCGAAAGGACATCGCGTGACCCTGCAACAAGTGCACACTCCGGCGGAATTTACCATTGAGCCGGGGGAAACCTGCCTCACCGCCCTGATGGATACCGCGAAGAAGCGCCCGCACGGCGTGATGTTTACGCGCCCAGCTAATTACGAGTGGGTTAATGTCACCGGAAAAGAATTTATTGATGAGGTTTTTGAAGTAGCTCAAGGCTTAATCGCGCTAGGCGTGAAGCAGGGCGATCGCATTGCCCTCATTTCTGCTACCCGTTACGAATGGTCCCTGCTGGACTACGCCATTTGGGCAGCCGGCGCGGCATCGGTTCCGGTCTATCCTTCCTCATCTGCCTCCCAGGTGCGCTGGATTATCGAGGACTCCGGGGCAGTGCTTGCAATTACCGAAACCCGCGAGCACTCCGAATTGGTAGAAAACTTAGTCCTACAAGACGACGGGGAACCAAACCTAAAAGGCTCGCCATCGCAGCTGCGGCGCGTATTGGAGATTAACTCCTCCGCCATTGATACCTTGAAATTCGAAGGCCGCAGCGTTGGCACCGACGAGGTATCTGCGCGCATTGCCGCCACCAATACCGATGATCTTGCCTCCTTGGTTTATACCTCCGGCACCACCGGTCGGCCGAAGGGTTGCATCCTGACGCACCGGAATTGGCTCTCGGAAGCTAGGGCGCTGACCACCAATCCCATCGGCGTATTCGCCGTGCCGGGTAGCCATACCCTGACATTTTTGCCCTTGGCCCACGTTTTTTCCCGTGCCGTATCGATTGCCGTGGCTATTCGCGGTGCTTCGCAGAATCACTGGTCCGATTTTTCCACCATCTCCATCGAGTTCGCCCGCTCTCGCCCCAACGTGATTTTGGGCGTGCCGCGCGTATTTGAAAAGGTCCGCAACTCCGCGGCCTCTAAGGCTGCGGATTCTGGCATCAAGAGCTTCCTTTTTGAGCAGTCCGAAAAGATTGCCATCGAGTACTCCAAGGCGCTCGATACGCCGGAAGGCCCAGACCACCTGCTGAAAATTAAGCACAAGCTCTTTGACAAGCTGGTCTATTCCACCATCCGCCAGGGCGTGGGCGGCAATGTTCGGTACTGCATTACCGGTGGCTCCGCGATGGGCCACGATTTATTGCACTGGTTCCGCGGCATCGGAGTTCTCGTTTATGAAGGCTATGGCTTGACCGAGACCGCTGCGGCCGCGGCCGTGGACTACTTGGACCAATCCATTGGTACCGTCGGACCGCCGCTGGGCGGGGTGACCATGCGTATTAACGATGACGGCGAAGTCTGTATCAAGGGTGGCATGGTCTTCCAAGGGTATTGGAATAACCCCGAGGCCACGGAGGAAGCCTTCGAGGATGGCTGGTACAACACCGGTGACTTGGGGGAAATCGACGATGATGGCAAGCTCACCATCACCGGCCGCAAGAAGGACTTGATTGTCACCGCGGGCGGCAAGAATGTATCGCCTGGCCCGATGGAGGATATTCTGCGCGGCCACCCCCTGATTTCGCAGGCCATGGTCGTAGGCGATGGCAAGCCGTTCGTGGGAGCACTAATCACCTTGGACCCGGATATTCTCAAGCGGTGGAAATTGGACCACAATATCCCAGAAAACCGCTCCATGAGCGATATCGCTACCGACGCCACCCTGCGCGCCGAGGTGCAAGACGCCGTCAACAAGGTGAACTCCACGGTCTCCCATGCGGAGGGCATCAAGAAGTTCTACATCCTAGAAAGCGACCTTACTGAGGATGAAAATGAGCTCACCCCAACGATGAAGGTCAAGCGCAACGTGGTGGCCCAACGCTATGCCAGCGCTATTGAGCACATTTACAAGCGCTAGAAAGAGCCCAAACGGGTACACCCGGGGATTTTATTCCCCGGGTGTTTTCCTTCTTGCAGGTCACAATGGCGCAAGCGCGAACCTGCCATAAACCTGTGAAACGCTTCGGAGTGTCGCGCTCTCGCGGTGGGCGATCTGGCATAGAGTCATGAGTCGTCGCCGAAAACCTCAACCTCTACTAGAGGTTAGAAAAAGAAAACCGCGGAAGGAGTGGCTCGAAGCCTATGCAGAAGATCGCCGCCGAGCTGCGTCACCGCGAGCTCACCCAGGAGATTTATAATATCGGCGACGAAGTCGCGGAATACCTCGAGCACCTTATTGAAGCAATCGAGGATTGGGATGAGGAACTATCCATGGATTGCCTGGCAGAACTCGGCGATATCGTCGACGATGCCCGCGTGGACTCGGGGCGCTGCGTGGGTGAGCTAATTGGGCTTCGCCAAGCGCTAGTGTCCGGCGTGCGTTCGGGAACCATTTCTGCCGCTCCCTCCGGCGCGAATGATGCGGAGGAGCCGGAGCAGCTCACCCCGCGCCTATTGGATGAGCGCTATCCCATTGCCAAGCCCATCGTCGTGCACGAACTGGCAGAGGCGCTGCGCCAGCGCACACAGGCGGTAGCAGATTACCTCCGCGAGGTCGTGGAATACGTGCTGGCGCAAACCGATGCCGTAGCCCGCAACCTCGACATGGTGTCCTTGCCTCACCTTTATAAGTGCACAGGGGAATCCGCTCTCATTGCCGTGCAGGCATGGAAGCACACCGTGCTCGATACACACCCGGCGTACGTGCGCTCCATGCGCGGGCATAACCCGCCGCAATTTCTGGAAGAACGCGCCCGCATTGCCGCGGTCGTGGAAAAGGTCCGCGCCAAGCGCGAGGCGGCACGCAGGGCCACAACTGCATAAATCCTTTAGACTTCCTTGCTTAAAGCAAGGGGATTTTAGCGGCCACCGAGATTCCCTCTCTCGGTGGCCGTTTCATTTGTAAATGACCATTCCGCGAATCTGTTGATAGCTCGGGCGCCACCGGCAATAACTTAGTGGCAGGATCGCTGGGTGCGTACCGCGTTCTGGCGCGCAGAGATAGTGGCAGTGACCTCAGAGATGAAGCGTCCCGGGTGCTGTACTAACTGGCGCGGGGAAAATCGTATGACGGTAAAACCCGCATCGTGCAGGCGCTTTTCGTGGGATTGGCCGGTTTGGTCCCGCGGCTTCGTTGGCATCGTGGTGGCCGCGGCGTCGTCTGGCCTCCCGACCGCTGTGGAAGAAGCCCCGGCCGTATGGTCATCGTTCGGTTCAGTGATGTCGATGATGTAGGTCTTATTGATACACAACTTCGCGGTAATGCCGGGAAGGGCAGTGTACTGAACCTCGAAAAACATTGGCCACGGAAAATCCGCCTGGATGAGCAGGGCGCGGGCAAAGGAAGCAAGGGGAGACGGGGAGGCGGCGCAGCTGTGGTGGATCACGTCCCGGACGACCGCGCTATTGCGCACCCTGCCCATCCGCGCGAACTCCTGCCTGAGTTTCTTCTTCGTTATCCCTGCCCGCAAGGCAGAGTCGGCGGCAATGAGGCCTTCGCGAAAACCGTGGAATCGGGCGATATCGATCACAGCTCGGGCTGGCGAAACGGTGCGGGAGCCATGCACCAGCATCGGTTCGGGTAATTTCGTTTTGCGGTAAATGCGTTCTGGATGGCGCCGGTCCTTATTTGGCAAAGAGTTATGGGGAAGGGCCATTTCCACCTTTTCTTCCGCGGAGGCAAGCACCCATAGCCCGTGGACGCGGGCGGCGGACTTAGAGATGAGCACCGCGGTATAAGCGCTGCGGGCGGCGGCGATGGCGCGCAGGCGCAGCTGGGAGGATAGGCTCAAACCGTGGTAATGGTCGCGGTGTACCGCGATGCGGGGTGCGAGCTTGAGGTAGGTGCCGTTATCGAGGTCGCGGCCGAAGGTGGGATGGTTGTGCCGGATGGAAGGAATATTAGTTAGTGCTTTGCTCATGACCCCGAGCACATATGAGGCGCACGATGCCTGCTACCCGAATGCGCGCGAGGCTGTGGAGTTCTCGTTGAATCTTCACTAAGTGTGAACCGTGGTGCTCGAGTGGCGCCACGAGCTTAAGTTATCCACACCCGCGCTATGGGTGGGTTGCGCGACTGAGCTCGATTAGTACGAATCGATTACCAAGCTAGCGGCATGCTCGCGCAAATAATCTCGAAGGTAGGGCAGGGCAAAGTCTACTTGGCCACTGGCTGGTATCTCGATTAATTCCGAGTCAAGCAAGCGGCGGCGGTAATTGGATGCATATTGCGAGCTTTTTCCTAGGCGGGCCGTGATATCACTCATGGATGAGGGGCCATTGTCTTGCGCCATATGGAGCAGGAATGTCCGATCGATGGGGGAAAGCTCCGCTAGGGCGGGCTCATGGATTAGCTGCCCTAGCTTTCGTCGTGCTTTGGAAATGCCTTCCTGCGCAGCGTCCACCGAAATCGTATTGTCTGTTCGGTGGCGGAAAGCCCATAGGCCGACGAGCTGAATCATAAAGGGGTATCCCTGGCAAGCGGATACGGCAGAATTCAGCGCGTCCTTGTCCCAATTAACCTCTGTTTCTTCTACGGGAGCCTTGAGTGCCTTCCGGACGTCCGTATCCGCCACTCGGTCCAATTCAATACGGTTCGCACGGCGGAGAAAAGTGACAGGATTAGAGTCATCCTGGCTGGCTAAAAGCGGTTTAATCGAGGAAGGGATCCCTGCCATGACCACGGCAATATTTTCCCCTTCTCGCACGAGGTGCTGGATGGTAGCACCAAAATCGATGACCTCATCACTGCGCTGGTGGTGCATTTCATCCAACGTAATGAGCACCCCGGTGGGCTCGCCGTGGGAAATCCGGTCGAGTTCGCGCTGCGCATGGAGAAGGTCTTTCAAAGCCCTTCTTAAGGGATAAGATTCCGCGGATAATGTCCTTGGATCCCATTCCATCCCGATGCCTAATTGAAAAAGGTGCAGGTTGAAACCTTTTAGCGCTGTGCGGTTGAGTTGAAGGGTATTAATAATTTCAGCTCGGAGCCGCTCTGCAAAACCGGCAGATGCCGTGTCATTAAGGATGCGCCAACCGCGATCTGACGCGGTGTCTTCGAAAGCATTGAGCAACACCGTCTTGCCGATACCGCGTGGACCCACGACGAGAGAAATACGTTCATGGGATCCGGGGCCATCGTCTAAGGCATAAGCGAACTCCTCAATGGAGTCTTTACGGCCGGCTAGGTAGGGAGGCGTGGCTCCAAGCGTGGCGGTAAACGGATTCTTCCGGTGGGTCATAGCCCAAGTGTAAAACACCGCGCTTGTGTACGCTTGTTTATCTTTTGAATTTTGTTTATAAAACTATTAGGTACCGAAACCAACGGGACTGGTTGGTTTCGGTGAGGACGCTATACCGCAGGGGGAGGGGTGACCTTGTCCAGCTGCTCGGTAATCTGCGGCCACAGCTGGCCCATGATGTCATCCCAGGTAAGGATCCACACGGCCTTGTCTTTGTCCGCTTTGCCTACGACCACGAGCTGCTCATTGCGGGCGCGCATGTGATCGAGAGTCTTTTGCACGGTGGTGGCAGAAGAGACGGAAATCGGGTCGCGGGAAAACTCGAGGACTGGGGTATCGGGATTGGCCAAGAGGGTATCGCGCACGTGCACCACGCGGGGCACGCGGGAATCCTTGGGGAAGACGAGCACGCGCATAATGTTTTTGCGCAGGACGAGCTCTTGGAGCTGTTCCACCGTGGCATCGGAAGGCAGCGGCACTACCTCTGAGCCGTGGGCGCGCGCCATGGCGCCTACCGTGGAGTTCTCGAGCTCGATGACATCGGAAATCTGGTTAGCAGAATTATCGTCGAGCGCGCCGGTCTCGCGGGAGTGCTCGACCAAGGTGCGCAGCGTCTCGGCGTCGTAGCCGGCGGCACCGGCGCGATCGACCGGTTCCTCACCCGTCATGGCTACCAATTTATTGGCCATCGTGTTAATCCACTTCAACAGCGGGCGGAAGACCCACACGAATCCGCGGGCGGGGATGGCAATGACCTGCAGGGCGGATTCTGGGTGCGCAATGGCCCAAGACTTGGGCGCCATTTCACCCAGTACCAAGTGCAGGAAGGTGACGATGAACAGGGCGAGGATGAAGCTGGCGACATCGGCAATGCCCAGCGGCAGGCCAAGGGCCTCCAGCGGGGCCATCAAAAGGTGATGGACCCAGGGCTTGGTCACGGCACCGAGCACGAAGGTGGCGGCGGTAATGCCCAATTGCGCGCCCGCCAGCATGATGGTCAGCTCATTGAGCGAGCGCAGGCCGGCGCGGGCGGTGCGCGAGGATTCCGCGTTTTCTTCAAGCCGGTTGCGGCGCGAGCCCATGAGGGAAAACTCGATGACCACGAAGAAGCCGGAAGCCGCAATAATGAGCAGCGTGACGATGAGGTTGAACCACCACGTATCGGTCATTATGCCTCCTCCTCTTCTTCTTCGCTGTCATGAACGTATTCCTCAATGAGTTCGATGGCCAGGGAGGATGGCACGTGGCGGTCTACATCATCCACGCGCATGCGAATGGAGCGAGTCGGTGCTTCGTCATGATCCACCCAGTCGTCCGGCTCGGCCTCTAGGTCGATGGTGTGGATCTCGCCTACCTCTGGCAGGGCGCCGGCATGTGCGATGAGCAGGCCGGCGATGGTTTCAAAATCGCCCTCTGGAAGATCGTGGCCAATGGCGCGCTCGATTTCATCCAGCGGCGTATCGCCATCGACAAGCCAGTGGGATTCGTCCTGCTCGGTGATTTCTTCAGTTTCCTCGATATCGTGCTCATCGGTGACATCGCCCAAGATCTCTTCGGCCAAGTCCTCCATGGTGACGATGCCGACAAATCCGCCGTACTCATCGATGACGCAGGCCAGCTTTTGTTCCTCGCCGCGCAGTTCATCGACGACATCAGGAAGCGGCATAAGCTCCGGAACTACCAAGGGCTCGCGCATGATGGCAGTAGCGCTAGTGGCAGCAGGGAGATCGGAGCCAAGGACATCGAAAAGATGCACCACGCCGATGGGATTGTGCTCATCATCGATGACGGGGTAGCGCGTGTGGTTTTCAGACATCAATTCGCGCACCTCACCCAAGGTGGTGCCTGGGTCGATCACGTCCACGCGGGAGCGGGGGATCATGGCGTGCTCGACGTCGTGCTCTGGAAAGTCGAGCAAACGGTCCAAGACCATATAAGTATCCTCATCCAAAACGCCGGTTTCGTGCGAGGAATCGACGATGGATTCGAGGTCATCGGCTGTTGCGGAAGAATCGACGTCTTCTACCGGCTCGATGCGAAATAGCTTCAAAATCGCGTTGGAGGAGTACTCGAAAAAGCGGATGAGCCAGCCGAAAATGCGCAGATACCACTGCGTGGACGCGGCCAAGCGCAGCGCCGTTTTCATGGGCGCGGCGATGGTGTAGTTCTTGGGGAAGAGCTCCGCGAAAAGCATCGTGGCGATGGTGGAAATAAACAGCGCCGCGATGGTGCCGATAGCCACGGATACGCCGGTGGGAATGCCTACGCCGCCGAGCAGCACGCCAAGGCCCTGGCCCACTAGGGGCTCTGCCACATAACCAATGAGCAGGCCGGTAATGGTAATGCCGAGCTGCGCACCGGAAAGCATGAAAGAGGTGCGCTTGGTGATGTCGAGCGCGCGCTGGGCGGATTTATCACCTTCAGCGGCCATGGACCGCAATTGGGTGCGGTCCACAGACATGAATGAAAACTCTTGCGCCACGAAATAAGCGTTCGCGACGATGATGATTCCGATGACGACAAAGCCAGCCAGGATCATCAAAATAGCCGATAACATGAGTTACTCCCCACCGCCTATAAGGTGGCGGGGACATCGACTGGGAGGCTCCACTGAAGGTACCTTTCTATACGCGGGAAGTTGGCAATATACTACATATTTAACACCCATTTCGGCCATTTTGTTCCCCGCCTATTAGGGTTTGATTCATGACTGAACCATTCGGGCTGTATATCCACGTTCCCTTTTGCGCCACCCGCTGCGGCTATTGCGATTTCAATACCTATACCCCCGGCGAGTTGGGCAGCCCGCGCGATCTCACCGGACCGTACCTCGACGCCCTAGACAAGGAGCTGGAGATGGCGGCTGGCCGCGTGGGACGCACCGCGGATACGGTTTTCATCGGCGGCGGCACCCCCTCGCTCTTGGGAGGCCAGGGCCTGAGCCGCATCCTGGATACGGTGCGCTCTACTTTTGGGCTTAGCCCAGGTGCCGAGGTCACCACCGAGTCCAACCCGGAGTCCACCTCGCCGGAGTACTTTGCCGCGCTTGCCGATGCCGGCTTTAACCGCATCAGCCTCGGCATGCAGTCCGCCTCGCACAGCGTGCTCCAGGTGCTCGAGCGCGCCCACACCCCCGGGCGCGCCTTCGACGCCGCGCGCGAGGCCCGTGCTGCCGGCTTCCAGCACGTTAACCTCGACATGATTTACGGCACACCCACCGAAACCGACGATAACGTCCGCGAGACCTTGGACCGCGTGCTCGAGACCGGCGTCGACCACGTCAGCGCGTACTCGCTCATCGTAGAAGACGGCACCCGTATGGCCCGCAAGGTGAATAAGGGACTGTTGCCCGCTCCGGATGAGGACGTGCTGGCCCGGCGCTACGAAATGATTTCCTCCACTCTGGAAAACGCCGGATTCGAGTGGTACGAGGTCTCCAATTGGTCGCTGCCCGGCGGAGAATGCGAGCACAACCGCATTTATTGGGTGGACGGCAACTGGTGGGGCGCAGGTCCCGGTGCCCACTCCCACCTAGGCGACGAGCGCTTTTACAACGTCAAGCACCCCAACCGCTATATCCAAACGATAGGAAACGGTGAGCTGCCCATCAAAGACAGTGAAACCCTAACGGGGGCAGATCGCCACATGGAAAAGGTGATGCTCGGCCTGCGCCTGCGCGAGGGCATCCCAGAATCCTGGCTCGATGCCCACGCAGCCCCTGCATTGGAGGGATTCATCGACCGCGGCCTGCTCGAGCGCGCCGGCCAGCGCGTGCGCGTGACCAAGCGCGGGCGCCTGCTTGCCGATGGCATTGTCTCCGATCTCCTCATCGCCGAAGAGTCCTAGCCGCCGTCAGAAAGTTCTTATATTTTCCCCTGAACCACCAAAACCTCTTATTCGGGCTTATTCTTGTTAGACTTTTAAGATTGGCACTGGATTTACGCTGTATTTATAGAGAGACGCCGGTACATCGACTTAAACTAACCCGCAGAGAATAGGAGCGTTGAGAAGTGTCCACCTCAACTGATGCCCGCCGCAAGGAGGTCCTGCGGGCCATCGTTGCGGATTACATTGCCTCCCAAGAACCCGTCGGTTCCAAAACGCTGGTAGAGCGCTACCGGCTGGGCGTTTCTTCCGCGACCATCCGCAATGACATGGCTGTGCTGGAATCTCAGGGTCTGATTTCGCAGCAGCATGCCAGCTCAGGGCGCGTTCCCACGCAGCAGGGCTACCGGCAGTTCGTTGATTCTCTCCACGAGGTTAAGCCGCTTTCTACCCCTGAGCGCAAAGCGATGCTGAACTTCCTGGAAGGCGGGGTAGACCTCGAAGATGTCCTTCGCCGCTCCGTGCAGCTGTTGGCCCAGGTCACGGAGCAGGCGGCCGTGGTGCAGCTGCCTAATTTGAAGGTCTCGCGCGTTAAGCACTGCGAGGTGGTCACGCTATCTCCGGTGCGGGTGCTGCTCGTGCTGATTACGGATAATGGCCGCGTGGATCAACGAAACGTGGAACTGGATGAGGTCATTGACCAAGACCAGACGTATCGCCTGCGGGACATCGTCAATAATGCGCTGGTGGGCAAAACGCTTACTGATGCCTCCGTGGAGCTCGCCCACCTCGTCGATGACGCTCCTCTAGATATCCGCCACCACGTACTCAAGGTGGCGACCACGCTCATTGAAACCTTGGTGGAACAGCCTTCTGATCGCCTGATTATGGCGGGGACCTCCAACCTCACCCGCGTCGCCCGCGAATTCCCAGAAGGCCTGCCCAAAATTATCGAGGCTTTAGAAGAACAGGTCGTCGTCCTGAAATTGTTGGCGCGGGTGCCGGATCTGGGCAATGTTTCCGTGGTGATTGGAGACGAAAACGAAGAGGATCAACTGCGTGATGCCTCCGTCGTGGCCGCCGGCTATGGCTTTGGAACCGGGGGACAGGTGGCGACGCTGGGCGGCCTTGGTGTGGTGGGTCCGACGTTTATGGACTATTCGGGAACAATCTCTAAGGTCTCTGCTGTTGCACAATACGTAAGCGAAATTTTGGCCGGCGAGTAGTGCGGGTAGACTAGCCGGTCGCTACATAAATTTTTTCAAGGTAATACCAACAAGACGATCGAGAAGGAATATCTCTAACAGTGGCTCGTAACTATTACGGCATCCTCGGTGTTGATAAGGACGCAACGGACCAGGAAATTAAGAAGGCGTACCGCAAGCTGGCCCGCAAGTATCACCCGGATGTGAACCCGGATGATGAGGCAGCGGCGGAGAAATTTCGTGAGGCCTCGGTAGCCCAAGAAGTTTTGCTGGATCCGCAAAAGCGCCAGATCGTCGATATGGGCGGCGATCCCATGGAGCAAGGCGGCGGTGGCGGCGCCGGTGCCGGCGGATTTAGCGGCTTCGGCGGCGGAGGCTTAGGCGATATCTTCGCCGAGTTCTTCGGCGGTGGCGCCGGCGGCGGATCCCGCGGACCTAAGTCGCGCGTGCAGCCTGGCAACGACGCCCTCCTGCGCACCCGCATTAGCCTGGAAGAGGCCTATACCGGTCTAAAGAAGAAGGTTACCGTTGATACCGCGGTGCTGTGCGATTCCTGCGGCGGTACCGGCTCGAACTCCAAGTCCAAGCCTGTTACCTGCGATAACTGCAACGGCATGGGCGAAATCCAGGAGATGCAGCGCAGCTTCTTGGGCAACGTGATGACCAGCCGCCCGTGCCCGAAGTGCCAGGGCTTTGGCGAAATCATTGAGGATCCCTGCAACCAGTGCGCCGGCGATGGCCGCGTGAAAAAGCGTCGCGATCTTACGGTCTCTATCCCGGCCGGCATTAACGATGGCATGCGCATCCGCATGGCCTCCCAGGGCGAGGTCGGCCACGGCGGCGGACCCGCAGGTGACCTTTACGTGGAGGTACACACCCAAGAACACGAGGTTTTCCAGCGCAATGCGGATGACCTGAACGTCACCGTGCACGTGCCGATGATCGATGCTGCGCTGGGCACCAACTTCACCATCGATCAACTCAATGGCGAAGAGCTCACCATCGATATCGAGCCGGGCACCCAGCCAGGCGAGTCCATCAAGGTCGAAGGCGCGGGCATGCCACGCCTGCGCACCGATGGCTACGGCAGCCTGTTTGCCCACGTGGACGTGGTCGTTCCCAAGGACTTGGACCGCAAGAGCCGCGAGGCGCTGGAAAAGATCCGCAATACCCGCGATGAGGGCGCCCGTGTGCGCACCGCCAGCGACGGGCAGGAAGACTCCTTCTTTACCCGCCTGCGCGATAAGTTCCGCCGCTAATGTCGCTGCCCGTCTTCATCCACCCGGATCTCTCCGCCGCCGAGGCCGGAGACAGCATCACGCTGTCGGGGCCCGAGGCGCGCCATGCCGTGACGGTCAAGCGGATGCAACAGGGGGAGAAGCTAGCGCTTATCGATGGCACCGGTATCCGCCTCACCCTCACCGTTACCGAGACCTCGGGCAAGGACCGCTTAGCCGGCACCGTCGAGTCCGTTACCCACATCCCCGAGCCGAATCCGCGGGTAACGGTGGTGCAGGCGATCCCTAAATCCGAGCGCGCTGAGCTGGCCGTTGACCTGGCTACCCAAGCTGGGGCGGATGAGATCATCGCCTGGCAGGCGGATCGCTGCGTGGCTAAGTGGGATGGGAAGAAGGCTCCGAAGGCCGTCGCCAAATGGCAGGCCGCCGCTGAAGCAGCCGCAAAGCAATCCCGGCGAGACCGCATCCCGCAGGTTCGCGGTCCGCTGACCACCCGCCAATTGGTTGTGGAACTGACAGAGCGCGCAGAATCGGCGAGCGTATTAGTCCTACACGAGGAAGCCACCGAATCCATCCGCGAGGTGGACCTGCGCGGCGAGGTCTTCCTCTTGGTCGGCCCCGAGGGCGGCATAGGGGAAGAAGAGCTGACAACACTGTGCGAGGCCGGGGCCGTTCCCATCAAATTGGGCCCAGAGGTTTTGCGCACCGCCAGCGCGGCGATGGTGGCTTTGGCGGCTATCGGCATGCGGACTGAGCGCTGGTAGCCTATTAGACGTGCCTATCATCACCAAGAAATGTGAGATCGATTCCGCGTATGTCAGCAGCGTATTGGGCAGCGCGGACGATAACCTCCGCGTGCTCAATGACCGCCTCGATGCGGACCTTTTTGCCCGGGGCAATATTGTCACCGTCACCGGCCCCGATTACGAGGTAGCCCGCGCGGCGAAGATCCTCGACGAGCTCGAGGCCATCGCCAGGCGCGGCCATGCCGTATCCACCGATACGGTAAAGCACACCATGGACATGGTGGCCGTGGAGGCGCCGCAGTCGGTAGCGGCGGCGATGGCGGCGGACATCGTCAAGCGCCGAGGCAAGTCGATCCGTCCCAAGACGGTGGGGCAATCCGAATATGTGCAGGCCATCGACAATAATACGGTGGTCTTTGGCATTGGCCCGGCCGGTTCAGGAAAGACCTATCTGGCGGTGGCGAAGGCCGTGCAGGCCCTGCAAAATAAGCAGGTCTCGCGCATTATTCTTACCCGTCCGGCGGTTGAGGCGGGCGAAAACCTGGGCTTTTTGCCGGGTACGCTCAATGACAAGATTGACCCGTATCTGCGCCCGCTTTATGACGCGCTGCGAGACATGCTCGATCCAGAGATGATCCCCAAGCTTATGGATGCCGGCATCATCGAGGTCGCCCCGCTGGCGTATATGCGCGGGCGCACGCTCAATGATGCATTTGTCATCCTTGATGAGGCGCAAAACACCACGCCGGCGCAAATGAAGATGTTTTTGACCCGCCTGGGCTTTGGTTCCACCATCGTGGTCACCGGCGATATCTCCCAGGTGGATCTCCCGCGCGGCCAGATTTCCGGTCTGCGTATCGTGCGGCGGATCCTCAATAACGTGGATGATATCCACTTTGCGGATCTCAGCGCCCAAGACGTGGTGCGTCACCAGCTGGTGGGCCGCATCGTGGATGCTTATGATTCCTTTGATAATAAAAAGGCTGCGGAATACGAAGGGGAATAAGTGAGTATCGAATTTCTCAATGAGTCGGGTTTTGATGGCGTCAACGAGGAGATGCTGATCGATGTCGCCTCCTATGCCTTCGGCGCCATGGATATCAACCCCGATGCGGAATGCACCATTACCTGCGTGGACCTGAAATCCATCGAGGATCTGCACATCCGTTGGATGGACTTGGAAGGCCCTACCGATGTGATGAGTTTTCCCATGGATGAGCTCACCCCCGGCGCCACTTCTGGTGGCGGGCGCCCCGATGCCGCCGATCCGGGACCTGCCATGCTTGGCGATATCGTATTGTGCCCCGAGTTTGCCCTCCGCCAGGCCGATGCCGCCGGGCATTCGCTCGGGCACGAGCTCGCGCTTTTGACGGTGCACGGCTGCCTGCACTTGCTGGGCTACGATCACGCCACCGCGGCGGAGGAAAAGGAAATGTTTGCCCGGCAGAATGAGCTGCTGGCGGATTGGTACGATGACCTCACCGCTCGCGGGAAAAGCTACCAGCCAAAGCCCTCGGGCCCGAAGGCCTTTCCCGATGCCGCCGAGCGAGCCCGCCTCGATGAACAGGTACCCGGCGGCGGAATTCCGGCCATCGGGGAGCCAAAGGACGAGGAACTCCAAGAATAATTTCGCCCGTTCCTTTGTCTCTGTGCACAGTCAGTAGCACAAT
This sequence comes from Corynebacterium sp. MSK310, assembly GCF_030227355.1. Lineage (NCBI taxonomy): Bacteria > Bacillati > Actinomycetota > Actinomycetes > Mycobacteriales > Corynebacteriaceae > Corynebacterium > Corynebacterium sp. MSK310. Next base: position 27,360 of record NZ_JASPFZ010000005.1, on the reverse strand, counting down.
GGATAGCTATGACTATCCTTTCCATTCAGTCTCACGTCACTTACGGCCACGTGGGAAATTCCGCGGCCGTCTTTCCCCTCCAGCGCGCCGGCCACGAAGTATGGCCCGTGCACACGGTGAACTTCTCCAACCACACCGGATACGGTGACTGGGGCGGACCGATGATTCCGGCCAGCGATGTCACGTCGATCATCGATGGCATCGAAAAGCGCGGTGCTTTTGAAGGTATCGACGCCATCCTTTCTGGCTACCAGGGCGGCTCCGATATTGCCGATGCCATCGTGGACACCGTTCGCCGAATCAAGGCCGTCAACCCCAAGGCGCTGTACGCCTGCGACCCCGTGATGGGTAATGCGAAGTCGGGCTGTTTCGTTTCCGATGACATCCCGCCGCTGCTGCGCGACCGCGTGGTGCCGGTTGCCGATATCATCACTCCTAACCAATTTGAGCTGGGCTATCTGACCGATACCGAGGTCAGCACCTTGGACGAGACCTTGGCGGCGGTGAAGAAGGCGCAGGAAATGGGTCCGAAGACGGTATTGGTTACCTCCGTAAAGCGCCCGGAAACCCCTGCGGATCAGATCGAGATGCTGGCCGTTGACGGTGAGCGCGCTTTCTTGCTCTCCACCCCGTTGTTGCCGTTTAAGCGCAACGGCTCCGGCGACGTGACCGCCGCGCTGTTTACCGGCCACTACGTTGAAACCCATGACGTGAAAGAAGCGCTGCGCCGTACCGCGTCTTCCGTCTACGAGCTTCTGCGCACGACGTATGAAGCAGAATCCACTGAGCTGCAGCTCATTCAGGCCCAAGACGCTTTCGCCCACCCGAGCATGCAATTCCAGGCCGAGGAGCTCTAAAGCTTTCTCCCAGCGGGGGTGCGTCTGCAATCCGAGACAAGCGCGTCGTTTTTCTAGTGGATACGTGATGTTCACCATATAAAGTGGTAGGTGTAACTTAATCAACGACGCGATTGGAGTTTCGTCTTGTCCAGCACCGGAAGCATCAGCGCATCCCCCGACGGCCTGTTGATGGCCCTTATCCAATACCCAGTTCCCGTAGTCAATACCCCAGAAGACGTTCAAGCAAACGTCGATGAAATCTGCCGCATGGTGGCCTCGACCAAGGCAGGCTACCCAGACTTGGATCTCATCGTCTTTCCGGAATACTCCTCGTCAGGACTGAACACCAAGATCTGGTCCTACGATGAATTCCTCATCGGGCTCGATGACCCCAAGGTGGACCAGTACAAGCAGGCTTGTAAGGACAACGACGTCTGGGGAGTCTTCTCCATCATGGAACCCAACCATGAAGAGGGAAAGCCACCGTTCAACACGGCGATTATCATCAACTCCGATGGCGAGATTGCGCTGCACTACCGCAAGCTGCAGCCATGGACCCCCATCGAGCCGTGGTACCCAGGTGACCTGGGCATGCCGGTGTGCGATGGCCCCAAGGGCTCCAAGCTTGCAGTCAATATCTGCCACGATGGCATGTTCCCTGAGCTCGCCCGCGAAGCGGCCTATAAGGGCGCCAATGTCTACATCCGCATCTCGGGCTATTCCACCCAGACCCAAGACCAGTGGGTGATGACCAACAAGACTAACGCCTTCCAGAACCTCATGTACACGGCATCGGTGAACTTGGCGGGCTATGACCAGGTCTTCTACTACTTCGGTGAAGGCAATGTCTGCAACTACGATGGCCACATGATTTCTGAGGGTCACCGCAACCCCGGCGAAATCGTCACCGCAGAGGTATTCCCAGCGCTGGCTGATAAGGCGCGCATCAACTGGGGCCTCGAAAACAACATCTTCAACTTGGGCAACCGTGGCTACGTCGGTTACCCAGGCGGAAAGACCGAAAACTACCTCACCTGGGTAGAAGACCTTGCCAAGGGCGAGTACAAACTGCCATGGTCCGATGATGTTCGCATTAAGGACGGTTGGAAGTACTACCCGGACGGACCGCAGCTTGGTCCGCTTCCGGATGAATTCAAGAACTAGACACTCGGCTATTAGCTACTGAAGGCCCCGCACCCTCGTTTATTTTGAGGGAGCGGGGCCTTCGGACTGGTGTTGACCTGATAGGAACATCAAAAGGTCAACGTCCTCAGGTATATCTGAGCGCGATTTGCTACATTTCAGGCGCGAATATGCTCAGTTATTGCAGTGGACCTATAGCATCTGCGAAAAGAACGGCGCGGTACAGTTTCGGGGCTCCGCTCTAAAGGCCTTCCCCTTGTGTTTCCAAGGGCGTTCCCGCGAGAGAACCTTCGTCATAGAATTCTGGTGACGCTCCACCCTGCGGCGGTCCCGAATATGGAGCGCCGCCGTTGCAAAGCTCTGGCCATTCGTCTGGATAAAGCAAGTGCCCATTAAGGCCACCGCATACTCCTTCCGCGCGTACGGAACGCTGGAGTGCAGGGGTATTGCACAGTTCGGTTTGGTGCGAAGAGCCATCAGAAAATCTCCCGAATGCGCCAAGGCCGATTTCGCAGTACAGCAGCTCAGGCTCCGTCGCGGCCGCTTGCGGTTGTGCGCCTGACTTCTCAGTTGCTACTTGGGTTTCTGGTTCTGCTGGGGTTTCGGAGGTCGGCTCTTGCGTGGTGGATTGTGCAACGCTGCTCGAAGAGGACGCACTCGATGAGCTGGATGCTGAACTGGAAGAAGTACTGGTGGATTCCTCTTCGGAAGGCGAAGTACCAGCAACAGGGGATGAACAGGCACTAAGGGAAATGGTGAGAAGAGCGCCCAGGAGCAGTAGGGGAGACTTGGTTGGCATGGCGGAGTGCCTTTCAGGAAGCGGTGAGAAATACACCGAGGAGGAGAGAACGGTCTTAGCTTAGCCTGCAGATTTGTTAGTGCGTGAAACAATCGGAGATTTTGGTGCTGTGGGCTATCATTGCAGGTAATGAGTTCTGATATTGATGCACAGTTTGATGCGGCATTCGAGGGCCTGCCAGATGACCCCGATGATGCAGCTCCGGAAGCCGCCGGGGAGAAGGCAGCTCCGTTAGATTATTCGCAGTACACGGATACCCCAGAAGGATTCCACTCTGGATTCGTATCCTTTGTGGGCCGCCCGAATACGGGTAAATCCACGCTGACTAACGCGCTGGTGGGCCAAAAGATTGCCATTACCGCGGACCAGCCGGAAACGACCCGCCACACCATCCGCGGTCTGGTTCACCGCGAGGATGCACAGGTCGTCGTGGTGGATACACCGGGTCTGCACCGCCCCCGCACCTTGTTGGGCGAGCGGCTTAATGAAGTGGTCAAAGAAACGTATGCGGATGTGGATGTCATCGGATTGACCATTCCGGCAGATGAAAAGATTGGTCCGGGTGACCGGTGGATCTTGGACAATGTGCGCTCGATTGCGCCGAAGACCCCCATCATCGGCATCGTGACCAAGCTGGATAAAGCGTCCAAGGACCAGGTGGGCGCACAGCTTTTGGCCTTGCACGAGCTCTTGGCGCAAGAAGATCCAGAGGCAGTGGTGATTCCGGTTTCTAGTAAAAAGGGCGTGCAACTGGATGACTTGGTGCAGGTCATCGTAGAGCATTTGCCGGAGGGCCCGAAGTTCTATCCGGACGATCACATCACTGATGAGGGGCAAGAAAAGCGCATTGAAGAACTCATCCGTGAGGCCGCACTATCTGGCTTGAAGGCGGAGCTACCGCACTCGGTTGCGGTGCAGATCGATGAAATGCTGCCTTCGCGCACGCGTGAGGGAGTGCTGGACATTCACGCCATCGTGTACTTGGAGCGCCAAGGTCAAAAGCGCATCATCGAAGGTAAAGGTGGCCTGCGTTTCCGCCGCATCGTGGGCAATGCCCGTAAGGAAATCATGGAGCTATTGGGCCAGAATGTGTACCTGGACCTGCGCATCAAAGTACTGAAAAATTGGCAGTCAGATGCCAAGTCGCTGGGCAGGCTCGGGTTCTAAGAGGCCATGCGCGAAAATTATCGCGACCGCGCCGTGGTCATTCGCTCCTATGATTTTGGGGAAGCCGACCGCGTAATCGTACTTCTCACCCAAAACCATGGGTTGGTGCGTGCGGTGGCCAAGGGCGTGCGCCGAGCAAAATCCCGTTTTGGATCGCGGCTGCAGCTCTTCGTCAATTTGGACGTCCAGCTGTATGTGGGAAAGAATTTGGCCACGATTTCCCAGGCGGATACGGTGAATTATTTTGGCGCGCGCCTGATTGAAGACTACGAGCGTTATACTGCTGCCTGCGCGGTCTTGGAATCGGCCGAGCGGCTCATCTACGCGGATGGCGACGGCGACCCGTACCTCTACAACGCGGTGGTAGCTACGCTCGAGCAATTGCAAACCGAGGAGCCGACGCAAACGCTTGATGCATTCTTATTGCAGGCCATGGCGCATGCCGGGTGGGCGCCGAGCCTTTTTGATTGCGCCCAGTGCCAGCGCCCCGGCCCGCACCACGCCTTTCACCCGGCCGTCGGCGGCGCCGCCTGCCACGAATGCCGGCCACCAGGTGCTGCAGAGGTGGATCCGGAAACCCTCCACCATTTGTGGCTTTTGGCACATGGCTACCCGACGAATCCGACGAATGCGCAGCGGCAGGAGGGGCATCGGCTAGCGCGGGCGCACCTGCAGTGGCACATGGAGCGAAATGTGTCCGCATTACAGGTGATGGAACAGTAAACTGTAGTCCGTGATTACCCCAGATCCTTCTCGTCGCCTGACCCCGCCGAATATCCCGGAAGAGCTGCTGCCGCGCCATATCGCGTTGGTGATGGACGGCAACGGCCGCTGGGCCCAGGAAAAGGGCATGAAACGCACGGAAGGCCACCGCAAGGGAGAGGCGGTGCTTCTCGATGTCGTCGATGCCTGCCTCGCCGCCGGTGTCCCGTACCTTTCGGCATATGCCTTTTCCACTGAAAACTGGCGGCGCAGCCCTGAAGAGGTGCGCTTTTTGATGGGCTTTAATCGCGACGTGCTGCGCCGGCAGCGAGAGTGGCTCAATGAGCGCGGTGTCCGCGTGGTGTGGGTGGGGCGTCGTCCGCGCCTGTGGCGCTCGGTGATTAAAGAACTCGAAACCGCCGAAGAATTGACCAAGAATAATACAAAAATGACGCTGGCCATGTGCGTTAATTACGGCGGCCGGGCGGAAATGGTCGATGGCGTGCGCCAGCTTGCGGAAAAGGTCGCCGCTGGTGAAGTCCGGCCGCGCGATATTAAAGAAAGCACCATCGCAGAGCATCTCTATGATCCCGGCATGCCGGACGTGGACCTATTCTTGCGGCCTTCCGGTGAGAAGCGCACCTCGAACTTCCTATTGTGGCAGTCCGCCTATGCCGAAATGATTTATCAGGACAAGCTATTTCCTGATTTCACCCCGGAGGACCTCTTCGCCGCCATTGAGGAATATGCCCGCCGGGATCGCCGCTTCGGTGCTGTGAAGTAGGGAAGTAGCAGCTAAGTAAGGCGCGCGAGACTACCGTGCGGTGACTACTGTGCGGCCGCGCACTGCGAACAGACGCCGAAGATCTCCGCGTCGTGGCCGGTAAGCTCGAAGTTGTACTCGGCGGCTACGGCCGAAGCCCACTTTTCAATGGGTCCACCATCGATTTCTTCGGTGCGGCCGCATTTGGTGCATACCAAGTGGTGGTGGTGCGCATCGGTTTCGCAATGGCGGTACAGGGTCTCGCCATTGGGCATGTGTAGTGCATCTACGGCATCAATATCGGAAAGAGATTGTAGGGTGCGGTAGACAGTGGTGAGACCGACTTTTTCTTGCCGCTCTTGGAGCTGGTGATAAATTTCCTTGGCGGAGGCGAACTTGTCGATGTCCCGCAGGACCTCAACAACCGCGGTTCGCTGTTTAGTATTGCGCGAGCCGAGCTTGGGGATACTCTCATGAATGGACATGACATTCATATTATCAACTCTTTTTCAACAAGCGCTATAATAAATCGTCTTTATATGCAGGCCGGTTATTAAGAGGCGATTTTCGCGGCGTCTTCCAAAAGGGTTAAAACCTCCGGTGCGACCAGAGAGTAGGTCACCTCGCGCCCATTGCGCTCAGAGCTGACAATCCCTGCCTGCTTAAGAACTCGTAGGTGCTGGCTAATCAGCGGCTGGGACTTGCCGGTGGCTTTAACCAGCTCATGTACGTAATGGTCGCGCTCCGCCAGGCGGGTAATGATGGAAATGCGCAGCGGGGAATCGAGGGCCGCGATAACGCTTGCGGCCGCAGAGTTATTAAATGCTAATTGAACGGTCGTCATAGGGAGTGGGCACCTTCAATACGGTATCTATTATCTGTCGACCACTACTATATTACCTCAAGTTGGTCATTACCTGTACATTAACCGATTTAAATTTGCACCCCCTGATCTCACTACTGATGGGGGATAAGGGTTAGACTGAATGAGATTGTCACGACTGTCCCCTACCAGAGGAGTCCTTTACAACCATGGCATCCCTTATCGATACCGTTGTTAATCTGTGTAAACGCCGCGGCTTGGTCTACCAGGCGGGTGAGATTTACGGCGGTTCCCGCTCCGCTTGGGACTATGGTCCTCTTGGTGTGGAGTTGAAGGAAAACATTAAGCGCCAGTGGTGGCGCCACATGGTCCAATCCCGCCCCGACGTCGTGGGTGTGGATACCTCCGTCATCCAGCCGCGCCAGGTGTGGGTCTCCTCCGGCCACGTGGAGGTCTTTACTGATCCTCTAGTGGAATCCCGCCACACCGGTAAGCGCTACCGCGCCGACCACCTGATTGAGGCCTACGAGGAAAAGCACGGCCACGAGCCAGAAAATGGCTTGGCGGATATCAACGATCCAGAAACCGGCCAGCCAGGTGACTGGACCGAGCCGAAGGCCTTTTCTGGCCTGCTGAAGACCTTCTTGGGTCCGGTCGATGACGAGCAGGGTCTGCACTACCTGCGTCCCGAGACCGCACAGGGTATCTTCATCAACTTCAAGAACGTGATGACCTCCTCGCGCATGAAGCCGCCATTCGGCATTGCCAATATTGGTAAGTCCTTCCGTAATGAGATCACCCCGGGTAACTTCATCTTCCGCACCCGCGAGTTCGAGCAGATGGAGATGGAGTTCTTCGTCAAGCCTGGCGAGGACGAAGAGTGGCACCAGTACTGGATTGATGACCGCTACAAGTGGTACACCGACCTGGGCATCAAGGAAGAAAGCCTACGCCTGTACGAGCACCCCAAGGAAAAGCTGTCGCACTACTCCAAGCGCACCGTGGACGTGGAGTACGCCTTCGGCTTCAAGGGCTCCAAGTGGGGCGAATTGGAAGGTGTGGCCAACCGCACCGACTATGACCTTTCCGTCCACGACAAGGGCTCTGGCGAGGACCTGTCCTACTATGACCAGGCCAATGATGAGCGCTGGATTCCCTACGTCATCGAGCCAGCCGCTGGTCTGGGCCGTTCCATGATGGCCTTCCTGGTAGATGCCTACGACGAGGAAGAAGCGCCGAACGCTAAGGGCGGCACCGACAAGCGCGTGGTTCTGCGCTTGGACCGCCGCTTGGCGCCCATCAAGGTTGCCGTCCTGCCGTTGTCCAAGAAGGAAGAGCTCTCCACTCCGGCCCGCGAGCTGGCGGATAAGCTGCGCGCTTACTGGAACGTGGACTTTGACGTCTCCGGTGCCATCGGCCGCCGCTACCGCCGCCAGGACGAGGTTGGTACGCCATTCTGCGTCACCTTCGACTTCGATTCGCTCGAGGATGACGCCGTGACCGTCCGTGAGCGCGACACCATGGAGCAGGAGCGCGTAAAGATTGAGGATCTTGAGTCCTACCTCGCAGCGCGCCTGATTGGGTGCTAAGAAGATGCACTACACCAGCTGGGATCGCTCCGAGCGCGACAAGCCCGTCCTCCTCGTTGAGGAGGGCCCGGAGCGCCTAGGCGTCTTTGCGGAACATTCCGCGGAGGTGGATGGCAACTTTTGGCGCGTCGAGGTCAGCGATTTGGGGGCTTCGGCCACGCTTGATGATGGCTCCGTCTACCGCCTCGCCGGCCGTCTCGGCCGCGACAAGCGCCTTGAAGCCTCGCTCAATGGCCGCACCTTTCATTACGTCAATGAAAACAGTGGCGATTGGATCATCGATGACGTCGATGACAATAAAGTGGCGCAGTTTTCTGCTAAGAACTCCGGTGTGCGCAAGGCCATCTTGGAATTCGAGGAGGATGCGAAAGGCTTGAGCACCGCCGAGATCGCCGGTCTCAGCTGGTTTACCCGCGCCATTTTGGAAAAGAACACCAAAAACTCCGCGTGGGTATGGATCATCACGCTGGTATTGGCTTCCATCGTCGCCTTGCTGGCGGTGTTCATTTTCTAATGGCGGGAACGATGCCGTGGCGGTGGAACGGTACTACGCTGCGCGATGCGCGCGGAACCGATATCGCTTGGGTGCGAGATGGGGTACTGACCATTGCCGGCGCGCTCTCTGGGGATCCCACACAACCAGATACGCTTTTTGACGTGGAGACCTCGCTAGACGGGGCAACCGCCTCCCCGCGCTTTTTCCTGCGGGCTAGTCCGCGTGCCAACCGCAGCGCGGGCTCCGAGGCCGCGAAGCAGTGTGAAGTCTCGCAGGCGGGATTGACCGTCACGCGCCTGCGCGCGACCTGCGGAGACGCCCACTACCTTTTGGAGCGCTCCGCGATCTTTGGCAAGCAGCGCCGCATCGTGGCCCTTGCTGAAGACGGTAGCTCGGAGGGCGCCGAAGTTGCGCGCCTTACCCCGCGGGGCAGTGGCCTGGAAGTATCGGCCTCTAACCCCAGCGGGCACGGCTTGCCGGACGTGGATGCGGTGGTGCTGAGTTATGGCTGCCTGCTTGTCGATACCACACCACGCATCGTGCGCGGCTAAGAACCGACCAAGCCGGTCTTCTAAGCCGGCGGTCTAGAAGGAGCCGCTCTGGAAGGAGCCGCTCTAGAACGAGCCGCCGCGGAAACCGCCTCCGCCACCGCCGCCGGAGAATCCTCCTCCGCCGCCACCGAAGCTACCGCCGCCTCCGCTGAAACCGCCGCCGAAGCCGCGGCCACCGCCGCCGAAGCCGCGGCCACCGCCGCCAAGGATTTGGCCTAAGACCATTCCGGTGATGATATTTCCGGCAGCGGAACTCGTCTGCTGGCGTTGTTGCTGGCGGCGATACTCGTCAGAATCATCCTTGGCCCGTTGCAAGGCGGTTTGCGCTGCGGCAACGGCTTCGCGGGAGGATTGCAACGCGCCGCGGATATCGCTGCGTTGGGTGTGCAGGGCTTGGGCGTGGAGACGTTTGGCATCGGCAAGCGCGGTGCGGGCGCCGGAACCAACGATGCGCCCGCGCGAGGAAATGAGATCCTCAGCGGCCTGAATATTGGATTCTGCCACCGACATTTGCTGGTGGAAAAGCTCGAGCTGGCGCGCGTGGGTGGAAGTCTTTTCCCGCACGCGGTCGAGGCCCTCATCAAGCTCGGTATCGATGCTCATAAGGGCGGTGTGCTGGCCCAAGGGATCCGTATCGCCCTGCTGCTTGGCGTCAGTGACCGCAGCAGAGGCGCGCTGCAGAAGCTCCTCGAGGGCCTCCCAATCCGCCTGGGTGCCCTGGGATTTGCCCTGGCGCTCTAGCTCGCGGGCTTCCTCTATTTCGTCCTCGACCTCAGTGATGAGCGCGCCCAAATTGCGGCGCGCGGAGGAGATATTCTCCTCAGCGTGCTCTACACCGGTCAGGAGCCTATCGGTGACCTCCGTGGCGTGCTCGATATCGCGGATAAGGCCCACGAGTGAACCCTGCTTCCCAGCCGGCTGGCCCTGCACCTTGCGGGCTTGGCCCAGGAGCTTTTCCGCCTCATCGAGGGAGGCACTCGCCAATTCAGGGTTATCCGCAATGGAGGATAGGACCTCTGCGGAGTAGTCCTCTTGGAGCTTTGTGAGGGTACCTTCGGCGCCCGGCAAGCGAGTGCGCAGCCCGACGGTGCGCTGGGTGAGCTCGTCCAACTTGGAGTCACTTTGTAGCAGCAGGTCGCGCATCTGGGCGAACTCTTCTGCCTGGCTATCTAGGGCATCATCGGCCTGGCCGCAGGTAGAGACGATTTCTACTAGCATTTGCCGGCGCTCGGCTTGGGATTCTGGTACCGCATCATCGAGGCGCTGGCGAATCTTGAAGGCTTTTTGCAGGGTAGAGGTGGAATGATTCATCGCCTTGGTAAACGGGCGGGTGCGCTCCGGTCCGAACTCAGATAAAGCGATATTGAGCTCTTCCTTGCCGCGGCGGATGGATTCATCCGTGGAGACCAATTCTTCCTGGGCCAACTTATCCAGGGTATCTAGCGGCAGCCGGTTTAATTGGTCGGTATCTTCTGGCGCAATCTCGCGGGCAGACTCTAAAGTCTTAGCCTGATTCTTTTTTGTATTGCGGCGAGAGTAGTACCAGACGCCACCGCCTGCAGCGATGATGGCGGCGGCGCCACCGCCCAGCCAGGCTATGCCGGAGGAATCGGAGGAGCTGGAGGTTCCGAGGGCGGCATCGGCAAGCGCGATCGCAGAAGCGCCGTATTCCTCTGCGGATAGCTTGCTGTAGGCGGCATCATACATCTGATCCAGGCGGCCCTCGGGCCATTGATCGCCGGTCTGCACGCCCACTTGGCGCTCGTTCACACCAACGACGTAGGCCGCGGAATTCGGGCCCTTCTCTTTGACGATGCTGCGGGCATAGCTTTCCGGATCAGTGCCAAGATCGTTTGCGAAGACAACGAAGATAATGAGCGACTGGTCTTTTTGCAGCTGGGTGATCTTCTCATTGATCTCCCTAATTTCCTCGGTGCTTAAGACCCCTGCCTCATCATTTACCCTGTCTGTCACCGCCGTCGTATCCGGGGCTTGGGCGATGGTAGTGGTCTCCGCGGCTAGGGCCTGGCCTGCGCCAATGGAGGTGCAGCCGAGCAAAAATGCCGCGATGGTAGCGCGGCCGATTCGTGCACTAAGATTCATGCCCACAACCATACCTGCCCGAACGCCCAATCCGGAGAACCTCCTTCGCAGGCAGTAGGGTGGGAAGCATTGTGAAATACGTCGTTGTTTTAGGCACCGCGCAATACGATGGCCGCCCCTCCCGCATCCTGGCCGGGCGCCTGCGCCATGCCGGGGAGCTGGCCATTTCCCGCGGCCTGCCAGTGATTACCGTGGGCGGCCAGCTGCCCGGGGATCGGTTTACCGAGGCCGGGGTAGCTCGCGATTACTTGCGTGAGCACTTCCCTGAGCTGCAGGTTTCTGCCGTGGAAAAAGGCCTCGATACGCGCGAGTCCCTAGCTGCGGTTATCGATGCCCACGGGCTTGCCGATGCCATCATCGTCACCGATTCCTTGCATAGGTTGCGCACGTGGGTCATCGCCAAGCAGGAAGGGCTCGATGCCTCGGTTTCGGGCACGCCCTATTATCCCGCCCGGCGCTTTTCCAAGCCCTGGTGGCGCTACCTCGCGCACGAATGCGGCGGTCTGTTTTATATTGGGCTGGCCAGCATTGTCTCTCCTCGGTGCGCGCGGGCCTGGAAAAGGCGCCTGTACCGCATCGAGCTGATGCTGCGGCCGAATCAGAAGCTGCGGCACGAAACGATGCAAAATAAAGACGCAGACCGCACGCTGGGGGAATAGACTAAAACGCCGTGCCTTACTCTTATGCTGCAGCTGATTTTTCCCGGCTGGCCGAAGAACGGCCCAAGGGATCCACGATTAGCGATATCGAAGAACACCGCGGGGTATTCTCCCGCGACCGCGCCCGCGTCTTGCACTCGGCTGCGCTGCGGCGATTGGCGGATAAAACCCAGGTCGTAGGCCCACGCGATGGCGATACCCCGCGCACTCGCCTAACTCACTCGCTCGAAGTAGGCCAGATTGCCCGCGGCATCGGCACAGGACTCGGGCTTGATCCGGATCTCTGTGACATGGCCGGGCTCACCCACGATATTGGCCACCCGCCCTATGGCCACAATGGTGAAAATGCGCTCAATGAGGTTGCACAAGGCGGTTTCGAGGGAAATGCGCAAACACTGCGCATCCTGACCCGCCTCGAGCCCAAAGTCCTAGTCGAGGACGCCGATGGCACCGCCCACAGCTTCGGTCTCAACCTCACCCGCGCCGCGCTCGATGGGGCCTGCAAATACCCTTGGACTAAGACCAATCCGGATGGCACCATCAACCGCAAATACGGCGCTTATGATGAGGACGCGGACCTTTTAGCGTGGTTGCGCGAGGGCCACAGCGATAACCGTAAGTGCGTCGAGGCCCAGGTCATGGACTGGTCCGATGATATTGCCTATTCCGTGCACGACGTGGAAGACGGCATCATCTCCCAGCGCATTTCCTTGAACGTGTTGTGGGATTTGGTGGAGCTTGCCCACCTTGCAGAAAAGGGCGCCGAGGCCTTTGGCGGAACCGCCGATGAACTCTTGGAAGCCGCCGATAGCCTGCGCAACCTCGATGTCATCAATGCTCTTGGCAATTTCAACTACACCTTGCGCGATTATGCCAAGCTGAAAAAGATGACCTCTGAGCTGGTGGGACGCTATGTGGGCGCCACCATCGGTGCCACCTCGGAGGCAAATGCCGAGCTCATCAGTGCCAATAAGCTTGGCCGCATGCACGGTGACCTGCGCGTTCCTCCCTTGGCGCAGGCAGAGGTCAAGCTTTTAAAGACGATCGCCGTGCTTTATGTAATGGATGAACCAGCGCACTTAGCGCGCCAAGACCGCCAGCGCGAGCGCATTTACCGCGTCTACGATTACCTCGTGGCCGGTGCGCCCGGTTCGCTCGATGCCACCTTCCGCCTGTGGTGGGAGCAGGCTGATACCGACGCCGCTCGCGACCGCGCCATCATTGATCAGATCGCTTCCATGACCGAATCCCGCCTCGAGCGGCTGGCCCGCCGGAGCGCTGACCTTTCGGGGTTCTTGGGCTAATAGCATATGGGCCGTGGGCTCGGTCAGATGGTTCCGGCAGCGGCCTTTCTCTAAAAGTGCAACCTCCGCTGCTATTTTTGAGGCGAAAAAGTGATAATTGAGGGCGCACGATGCTCAGTTATTGCAGAGGACCTATAGCATCCCGAAATGTCAGCATCTGCGGAGTAACAGCATCCGCGGACTAGCTATTAGCGTGCGAGCCTAACGCCTTCATCTTGGACAACGGCCGCGATGGCCGTGAAGTCATCCAATTCCATTTCCATATTGGCAGCCACGATGGTGGATACTTCATTCTTACGCAGGAAGTTAGCTAGATCCTCTAGGCTGCGCGGGCCACAATCCACACATCCATGGGTGCGTCCTAAGGCATTGAAGAAATCCGTACGGGTACGGATGGGTTCCGTAATTAAAATGCGGTGCACTATTAATCCTCTGCGTCCGGGATAGAACAGAATGTTTGGTAATGGTCGTCGGTGTAGTACCACACATCGGGGTCGACTTCGGTGCCGCCGCCGGTGACGATGCGCCTCGATCCGCGATGATTACTGCCAGGGGTTTCTACCGTGTACTCGCGGTAATAGTCCTGCGCCTGCTGGGGGAGGACGCCTTCATAATTGCCAAAATGGGAATTGTCTTTGTCGGGATAGTCATAAGGGCCGCCGGCGAGAATATCGTCTGCGGTTTCTTCGGCCTCGCTGGGAAGGGAAGAAATTGCGCAGGTCTCATCCGTTGACGTTGCATCCTCGTTACCGCCGAGGTCGAAGCCAAAATAACTAGCGCCTGCGACGATGGCGAGTCCACCAAGGGCCACTGGAAGCGATTTCTTAGACGCTTTGGACTTGGACATGCTCCCTATTGTTGCAGGAAATATCGCGAAAACATAAACGTCCACTGCGTCAAGAGCAATATCCAAAATTGCCCCGTCCCGGGGGTGGGAATACTCGGCGAAAGGCTGCCCCACATGTGGGTAAAACACGGTGATTCTGTGTACTTGTTGAGCGGGACAACCCAATGCGACCATCCTGGCTTTGGCGGTTGAGCATTCGATAAATGGGCGGGGTAGTCTGTAGCCATGGCAAAGGGCAGAATTCCGGACAGTGATATCCAAGCTATCCGTGAACGCGCGCCTTTAGAAGAAATCGTGGGCGAATATGTGCAGCTCAAACCTGCCGGGCATGATTCTTTGAAGGGGTTGAGCCCTTTCAAGGATGAAAAGACGCCGTCCTTCCACGTCCGCCCGCAGCGCGGTTATTATCACTGCTTTTCCACCGGTAAGGGTGGCGATGTATTCAGCTTCCTGATGGAGATGGAACAGGTCTCTTTTCCGGAGGCCGTGGAAGCTGTGGCGCAGAAGATTGGCTACCACATTAATTACCAGGGTGGCTCGACCGGTGCCCGCAATGAGAAGCCGGGTACGCGGCAGCGGCTAATCGCCGCGAATAAAGCGGTGCACGAGTTCTACCGGAAGCAGCTGGAAACCCCAGAGGCGGCAACGGCGCGCAATTTCTTGCTGGACCGCGGGTTTAGCCGCGAGGTTATTTATGATTTCGAGTGCGGGTACGCTCCGGAAGGTTGGGACACCGCCACAAAGCACCTATTGCGCATGGGTTTTTCCTTTGAAGAGCTAGAGGCAGCTGGCATTTCCAAGATGGGAAAGCGCGGTCCCATTGACCGTTTCCACCGCCGGTTGCTGTGGCCCATTAAGGATCTTTCCGGCAACGTCATTGGCTTTGGTGCGCGCAAGCTCTTTGATGATGACAAGCTGGGCAAGTACATGAATACGCCCGAGACCATGCTTTATCACAAGTCCAAGGTGCTCTTTGGGTTGGATTTGGCCAAGCGCAATATCGCAGAAGGCCACCAAGCTGTGGTGGTGGAAGGCTATACGGATGTGATGGCCATGTACGCGGCAGGCATAAAGACTGCCGTGGCCTCGTGCGGTACGGCCTTCGGTGGGGAGCACCTGCAGGTGCTGCGTCGGCTCATGCTGGATGATTCCTATTTCCACGGCGAGCTCATCTACACCTTCGATGGTGATGAGGCGGGACAGAAGGCCGCGATGCGTGCCTTTGACGGAGAGCAGAAATTTACCGGACAATCCTTCGTCTCAGTAGCCCCAGACGGCATGGACCCGTGCGATCTGCGCCTTGAAAAGGGCGATGCCGCGGTGCGCGATCTGGTGGCAGACCGCATCCCCATGTTTGAGTTCGTCATTCAGTCAGTAATTGCTGATTTCCGGATCGATACGGCCGAAGGCCGCTTGCAGGCCTTGCGGCGGGCGGTGCCCATCGTCGCACAGATCCGTGACCAGCCCCTGCAGCGCGAGTACGCCCGCAGGCTGGCCGGCTGGGTGGGCTGGAATGATCCGGAAGAGGTGCTGCGCCAAGTGCGCGCGGAGGCAAAGAAGCCGAAGAAGGCGGACAAGCCTACGATTCGCCGCTTTGAAAATGCACAGCCGCAGCCGGCGCAGCAGGATGTGCCCATGATCCATCCGCCAAGCCCAAAGGAGACCCACCTGTGGCCGCAGCGGGAAGCGCTAAAGCTGGCCTTGCAGATGCCGGAGGTCGTTGGCTCGTATTTTGATGGCATTACTGCCGATGCCTACACCAACGACGCCTACCGCATCGTGCGCCAAGCGATTTCCGCCGTGGGCGGGGCAGACAAGGGAGCCACCATGTCCGGAGTGGACTGGATTGCCGCCGTTGCCGGGGAAATGCAGGATCTTACGGGAAGGAATTTCGTCTCCGAGCTGGCAGTCGAGGCCATTCTGCCCACGGACGTGGGCGCAGAAAAATATGCGGATTCCGTACTCTCGCGGCTGCAGGAAACCGTCGTGGGTGATCAGATTGCGCAGCTGAAAGCCCAATTGGGCCGAATGCGGCCAACCGATGATGAGGCAGGCTATAACTCCCTGTTTGCAGACCTCATTGCCTTGGAGCAGGCTCGCCGCGAGCTCAATGATCGCGCCTTTCGCGGTACCCCAGGTATATAAAAACCCCGGGCAAGCACTCGAGCGCTAGTTCAGGCGCTGCCCGGGGAGGGGTTTGCGGGGAAGGCTTTAGTCCTCATCGGGTTCATAAATCCGGTCGGCCTGTGGAGCCTGGTTCCCGCGAGCCTTGCCTTTGCCACGGCGCTTTTCAGAAAGGTCGTGGATTTCGCGCATGCGTGGCTCTGGATCCAGGCGGTTGGCTACCATCTTGCGCGCGGAACGCACCGCAGATTTGGTGGCGGGGGAGTTGACGGTCTTTTGGTAGGCGCTTTTCATTTGGTGGTAGCGCTTGCGGCCCGCCTTGGTGCCAAATACGTACCCTGCGGCGGCGCCGAAGACGAATTGGATCATTATTGACTAATTCCCCTTTATTCTATGCGAGCAAAAGTTCTTCTCTAGCTTACCGCGTATGTACGCTTTCGCGCCGAAACTGCCCGCTGGAAGCGCCTTACTGTTTTCATCGGCGCCCATTCGCGCTAGGTTGAGTTAATGAGTCTTCATCAGCAGCGAGATTCGGCCATGGCCGCCGCAGTGGCATTTGCCGCGCTCGCCACTGCGGGCTTGTCCGCGCCTGGTGCTGAACCGTCCGAGGAAACACGGTTCTGGGTGGAGCAGGCTGGGGACATCGATTAGCTTGAGCGGTCATATAACTATTTGTTTAAAAAAGCGCTGAAAAAGGTTAGTGCGCAGTTCATACTTCCTTAACGTTAGCTGGTTAGTGTGCAGAGGAAATCACTTCTAGCTGAAAGTTGCGATATATGACCCGTATTTTCAATCGTGGTGTTTCGCGCCGAGTACTTGCTCTCGGAGCGGCCGCCAGCTTCACCGTTGCTTCCTTTGCACCCGCTGCGCAGGCGGGTGAGCTTTCGTCCAAGGTGCCGCAGGTACAGGGATCTAGCAGTGGATCCAGCATTGGCCCCTCTCCAGTGCAGCACCCAGGCGCGCCGGTTCCTCAGCCCTTTGGTGTGGACTATCTGGCAGGCTTTGAATCCGATATTTCGTCCTACCAATTTGGCAACTATTGGCAGGTTGTCCGCGGGTTTGACCAGATTAAGCACCAGCCTGAGGTCCTTGCAGAAAACATGGATAAGGTAGTGGCTATTAACAATGCGGCTGCCGATGACCCTGAGCTGATCGCCCGTGCGCAATCTGATGCCAAAGCAAGCTCCGGTGGGATGCTAGAAGCCATTTCTGACTCCATGGGGGAGAGCCTGGGCGGCGCATTCCGCGAGGCCTTGGCAGAGCATCGCCTGCCAAAAACACAGTACCTGCTGGGCAATGGCTACGCCGCCCGTGCTGGTGGGCTGGCTAGCTCCACCTTCGCAGAAAAGTACTACTTCCGTTATGACCGCCCATTCGTGCAGGCACCCGATGCTATTAACCGCTACGAAGATGAGTCGAAGGATCTCTATTCCACCTCGCCGGCTTTCCCCTCCGGGCACACTAACCAGGCAACGTGGATCACCACTTTGATGGCCTCTATGCTTCCAGAGGTAGGCCCGCAATTAATGCTGCGCGGCGCCGAAGCAGGAAATCACCGCGTCGTTCTGGGTGTGCACTACCCATTGGACGTCATTGGTGGCCGCATGACTGGTCAAGCTGCGGCGGCGGATCGTTTGAACGATGACCGCATGCGCGATGCATTGCAGCAGGCTGCGCAGGAAATTCGTGAAGAGATTCAGTGGCGTACGGGCAAATCTGTAGAAGAACTCGTCGCACAGGATAAGGCCGATGGCAAGGAATACCGGTCCACTACAGATGCTGTAGACGAATACACGGATTTCTTGGATTATGATTTCACTCCAAGCAATCCGACGGATGCGCCGATGGTCGTTCCGCAGGCCGCCCCGGTACTACTCGCCGCTTCACACCCGGACCTGACTCCGGAACAGCGCGCCGAGGTGCTACGCCAGACCGCACGTCCTGCCGGCAATCCATTGGATTGGCAAGGCAAGGACGGCTCCTGGCAGCGGCTTAACGTGGCCCGCGCCATGGCGGCGCAAGTCAACGTAAATGCAGATGGCAGCGTGAGCGTCCAAGGCTAGCTTGGTCGCCCGCCCCCCGATACCGCCTAGGCCCTCACTGCGAGGACTAGGCGGTTTCGATTATGGCGGCAAGGCCCTGGCCGCCGCCGATGCACATCGTGACTAGCGCGCGCTTGCCGCCGGTGCGGCGCAGGTGGTGCGCGGCGGTAACCACGATGCGGGCACCGGTCGCGCCCACCGGGTGGCCCAGCGAGATGCCGGAACCGTTGGGGTTGAAGCGAGGATCTTCGGGGGAGATGCCCCACTGATCTAGTACCGCGAGGGCTTGGGCGGCAAAGGCCTCATTGAGCTCGATGAGGTCGAGGTCATCGAAGGTGAGATCGAGGCGGTCCATGACCTTTCGGGTGGCCTCAACTGGGGCGATGCCCATGCGCTCTGGTTCTACACCGGCCAGCGCCCAGCCCTTCACGGCCACCATTGGCTCGAGGCCGAGCTCGTCGGCTTTTTCACGGGTGGTCACGAGCACGGCGGCGGCGCCGTCGTTCTGGCCGGAGGCGTTACCCGCGGTCACCGTGGCCTCGTCGTCCTGCTTGCCCATCACTGGGCGCAGCTTGGACAACTTTTCCACGCTAGAATCAGCGCGCACGTGTTCATCCTTGTCCACGATGATGGGATCCCCCTTGCGCTGGGGGACGGATACGGGGACGATTTCGGCATCGAAAAGCGCCTGCTCTTGCGCGCGTGCGGCGTTGTGGTGGGAACGCACCGCAAGTTCATCTTGGTCCTCGCGCGACAGGGAACGCTCGCGGCGGAGGTTTTCGGCAGTTTCGATCATGCCGCTGGGGATGGGGTGGTTTTTGCCACCGGCGGTTTCGCGGGCCTCCTGGAGGCGATCGCGAAAGACCATGTTTCCGCCCTTAGCGCCCCAGCGAATGTCACTGTCCACGGTGTATTCGGTGCGCGACATGGATTCGGCGCCGCCTGCGATGACCACCTCGGCTGCGCCGGTGGCGACGTGGGCGGCGGCGGTGACGATGGCTTGCAGGCCGGAGCCGCAGCGGCGGTCGAGCTGCATGCCGGTCACGGAGACGGGCAGGCCGGCATCGAGTGCGGCGACGCGGCCGAGGGCAGGCGCAGCCCCGTTGGGGGAGGCTTGGCCGAGGATAACGTCATCGATGATGTTTGGGTCGATGCCGGATTCTTCCACGATGGTGGATACCACCAGGCTGGCCAGATCCTGGACGGGGACGGATTTCAGCGCGCCGCCGTAGCGGCCGACCGGGGTGCGCTTGGGGTAGCACAGGACTACGTCTTGGGTTTGCATGGATTCTCCTTAGGAAATTTCGGTGGTAGTGAGATCGTGGGAAATGGCCGCGCACGTAGTGAGGAGCTCCGGGAGGATCTGCGCGGTGAGATCTTGGGGGGAATACACGGAGGTCTGGGTGGAAATGTTGATGGCCGCCACGGCCCGCCCGGTGCGATCCCGGATGGGAACGGCAATGGAGCGCAGGCCGATTTCTAGCTCTTGATCCACGATGACCCAGCCGCGCCGCCGCACCTCGCCGAGGCGGGCTCGCAGCGCGTCCTGGGATACCAGGGTATGCGGGGTGACCTGCTCGAGCGGAGCGGTGGTGGCGAAATACTCATCCAGCTCTGCCGGCGTTAAATCGGCGAGTAGCACCTGGCCCATGGAGGTGGCGTGCGCCGGGAAGCGCGTACCGATGGTGATATTGGTGGACATGATGCGGTGCGCTGCGGCGCGGGCGATATAGACCACGGTGTCGCGGTCGAGCACGCTCACGGAGCAGGACTCATCGAGTTTGGTGGATAACTCCCTCAAATGGGGCTGGGAAATATCCGGCAGGCCCAAGCTCGATAGGTACGAATAGCCCAGTTCCAAAACGCGTGGGGTGAGCCAAAAATCTGAGCCATCGGTGCGGGCATAACCTTCTGCGACAAGCGTGTGTAAAAAGCGACGTGCGGTGGCGCGCGCTAAGCCTGTGACCTCGGCAACCTGGGCCAGTGTTTGCCGCCGGCGTTCGCCATTGAACGAGTGAATGACGTTGAGTCCGCGGGCTAGTGATTGCACTACGGGGGTGTCTGCCACGGTGTGTCCTCCAAGCTATTTTCAGGGTTAAGTGGCCCAGGTCTCTTTAGTGTACCCGATAATGTTCGCATTCTGAACCCTTGTGCTGTCTGTGAACCACACGTAGTCTAAGGCCATGTTGAATAAAGTCATAGCCTCAGTAGAGGAGGCCGTCGCGGATATCCCGGACGGTTCCTCCATCGCGGTGGGCGGATTCGGCCTTGTGGGTATCCCGGCGCAACTCATTGCTGCGCTGCGTTCCCAAGGCGCGAGCGAGCTCACCATCATTTCCAATAACCTCGGTACGGATGATTTTGGCCTAGGCCTGCTGCTCAAGGATCACCGCATCGCCCGTTCCATCGGTTCCTACCTGGGAACCAATAAGGAATATGCACGTCAGTACCTCGAGGGTGAGCTCACTGTCGAGTTCACCCCGCAGGGTACCTTGGCAGAGCGCATGCGCGCCGGTGGCGCGGGCATTCCAGCCTTCTATACCAAGGCTGGCGTGGGCACGCCGCTTGCCGATGGCGATATCCCCACCCGCTACAACCCCGACGGCACCATTGCGGAGACCTCTGCACCGAAGGAAACCCGCGAGTTTAACGGCGAGCTCTACGTCATGGAAGAAGCCCTCACCCCAGACTTTGCCTTCGTCCACGCCGCTCGCGCGGATCGCTTTGGCAACCTCGCCTTTAATAAGACCGCCCAGAACTTCAACCCCGATGCGGCTAAATCCGCCGATATCACCATCGTGCAAGCGGAGCAGCTGGTCGAGGCCGTACCGTCCGCTGAGGTGGATGTGCCCGGAATCTACGTAGACCGCGTAGTGGAAGTGGGTAAGCAAGAAACCGGAATCGAATTCAGGACGGTGAGCAAGTAATGACCTGGTCACGCGAAGAAATGGCGGCACGCGCCGCACAAGAACTGGACAATGGTGACTACGTCAACCTGGGCATCGGCATGCCGACGCTCATCCCCGGCTACCTGCCAGAGGGCCGCGAGGTGGTCCTGCACTCTGAGAACGGAATCTTGGGCGTTGGTGCCTACCCTGAAGAGGGCAAGGTGGATCCGGAGCTAATCAATGCCGGTAAAGAAACCATTACCGAAGCCCCTGGTGCATCCTTCTTCTCCTCGTCCGAGTCCTTTGCCATGATCCGCTCCCGCGCCATCGATGTTGCGGTGCTCGGCGCCATGGAGGTATCCCAGTTTGGCGACCTAGCCAACTGGATGATCCCCGGCAAGATGGTCAAGGGCATGGGCGGTGCGATGGACCTAGTGCATGGAGCCAAGCGCATCGTGGTGATGATGCAGCACGTATCCAAGCACGGCGATTCCAAGATTCTGGCGGAGTGCCAGCTGCCGCTGACCGGCGCTCGCTGTGTGGATCTGATTATCACGGACCGCGCCGTATTCACCGTGGACGAGCTGGAGGGTCTGACACTTATCGAGGTCGCCGAGGGCGAAACCGAGGAGTCCATCCGCGAGGTCACGGACGCACCCTTTAAGGTAGCGCTCGACTAATTAGTTGTGGACGTGAAAAATCGCCGCTTCCCGGGAAAGGCTGGGAAGCGGCGATTTAGTGTTCCGTGAGTGGATTAGACATCGCGCAGGTCTACGCCCTTGGTTTCAGGCAGGATGTACATGCTGATAAGCGTCAGGATGCACAGTGCGACGACGTAGAAGCCAGAAGCCCAAGTAAGGCCGTGGGCCACGAACCACTGGTAGATATACGGTGCGGTACCGCCGAAGACGGCGACAGACAGCGAGTAGGCCAGGCCGATGCTGCGGGTGCGCTGAGCGGTGGGGAAGACCTCGGACATGATGGAGGACAACAGCGCGCCGCCGGCAGCAACGATGACTACGCCGATGGTGGAGGCCACCAGCAGGGTCCAGGGGCGATCATCGATGAAGTTCATCAGTGGAATCTGCAGGATGGCTAGGCCAATGGCACAGATATAAATGACGGGTTTGCGGCCGATCTTATCGGACAGGCTGCCCCACAGCGGGAGGGCGATGAGACCAGCGGTCTGTGCGGCCACGGTGACCCAATAAGCACCCTGAGTGGACATGCCCTCGTGGCTAATGGCGTAGGTGGAAACATAGGAGGTCCACGTGTAGTGCGAGGCTGTAACGCCGGAGACCATACCCACGACGAGCAAGATATTCTGCCATGCCGGGCGGGCAACCGAAGCCGGCTTTTCCGAGTTCACGGACTTCTTGGTGCGCTTCGGAGCCTCAACGGTGGGCTCGGCGCTATCGATTTCCTGGAAGTGATCCGATTCCTTCATGTGGCGGCGCAGGTACAACGCGATCAGCGCTGCGACGGCACCCAAGAGGAACGGAATGCGCCAGCCCCAAGCACCAATCTGCTCGTCCGTCAGGACCAGCGAAATGCCGCCGCCCAAGACGTAGGCGATGACCGAACCGCCGAAGATGGAGACATAGACCATGGAACCCCAGCGGCCGCGGTGGGCGTTTGGAGCGATCTCGGGGATGTAGCTATTGGCGGCTGCGGATTCACCGCCGTGTGCAAAGCCCTGCAGCACGCGGATGAAGAGCAGGCCGACAGAAGCCCAGATGCCAATGGATTCGTAGGTGGGTAGCAAGCCGATGAGGACGGAGGCGCTGGCCATCATGATGATGGTGGTCATCAAGACGGTCTTGCGGCCGCGCTGGTCAGCGATGCGGCCAAAGATGATGCCGCCCAGCGGGCGGACCAAGAAGCCAACGGCGAAAACACCGAAGGTGGCAAGCAGTGCGGAAGCAGGATCGCTCTTGTCGAACATCGCCGCGGCGATAAATGGGGCGAAAACCGCATAGGAGCTCCACTCGTACCATTCAAGGACCTGGCCGGTCAGGCTGGCTGCGAGGGATTTGCGGTCCGTTTTGGTTGAGCCCGATGGCGAAGTGGGTGTGGGGCTCGGCGGGGCGGTAGAAGTCAATGTTCCTCCTAGGGATGGGTCCGAAATATTGAAGAAGATATTACGCACATCACACTTCGATTAGTCCGCGATGTGGACCACGAAAATCCCGGCACTATCGAGGTGGATTTGGTTACTGACTAGAAACTGCATGTCTTCCACCACTTTTTAGGGGAGGAGGCCGAAAAAACTACGCGTTCGCCAGGTGAACAGTAGTGCGCACTGTGACCCCGTATAGGGGTATTTGGGCAAATTCTTTGCCGTAACGAGCTTGGAATTCGCAGGAAAAGGACATTTCTGGCCGGAATTCCAGCACCGAGAATTTAGGTGTGGTGTAGCGTGTGAGCCACGACACGGAAGGTTTTCGAAGAGTCTTGAACCACCAAAGTGAACCATCACTGTGAACCAACCGAGTCTTTCCGGAGCCACACCCTAAGGAGGGATTTATGACTGCTCTTAGTCCCGAGGAACTAAGCACAGAAGGCCTCGCCGAAATCATGGCCGCGGGCGGACGCCCAGCCGATAGCGAGCGCAAGATCAACATCATCGATACCACCCTGCGTGATGCGCACCAGAGCATCTGGGCCACCCGCATGACCACGAACCACATCCTTTCGCTGTTGGATGACATCACCAACGCTGGTTTCGAGCACGTGGACTTGGTAGCGCCCATCCAGTTCGACGTCTCCGTGCGCTACCTCAAGGAAGACCCGTGGGAGCGCGTTCGCCTCGTGCATGAGAACGCCGCGCCGGGCACCAAGTTCCGCGCCCTCATTCGTTCCAAGAACCTGGCTTCTTTCGACTTCCTGCCGGATGACGCCATCTTGAACTGGACCGAGCGTCTCTACGCCAATGGCTTCCGTGTGATCGGCTCCTTCGATGGCTTGAATGACATCGACAACATCGACCAGGGCCTCAAACTGGCCAAGGAACTCGGTGCCGAAACCTTCGGCGCATTGTCCTACTGCTTGAGCCCAGTGCACACCGATGACCTGTACAAGCGGAAGGCTACGGAGCTGCTCGAGCGCACCGATGTGGACCGCATCATGCTGAAGGACGCCGGCGGCCTGCTTACTCCGGACCGTTTGAAGACCCTCATCCCGGCGATCCGCAGCTCCATCGGTGACGTACCGCTCGAGGTGCACACCCACTCGCTGACCGGCCTGTCGCCCCTTTCCTACCTCTTCGCGGCGGAATTGGGCGTGGATTCCATCCACACCTCCATCGCTCCTCTGGCTAATGGCCCGGGACAGCCGGCCACCCAGGCCTTGGTGCGCGACCTTCGCGCACTGGGTTACACGGTGGACGTCGACGATGAGCGCATCGATTCTGCCAGCGAGCGCATTCAGGAAATTGCCGATACGGAAGATAAGCCAGTAGGCGTTCCGCGCGCATTCGATGGCCTGCACTACATGCACCAGCTACCCGGCGGCATGCTTACCAACTTCGAATCCCAGCTGGAAACCGCTGGGTTGGGTGACCGCTTCGAAGAGCTGCTGTACGAGGTAGCTCGCGTCCGTGAAGAGCTCGCATACCCCATCATGATTACGCCGTTTGCCCAGTTCGTGGGTACCCAGGCCGTCATGAACGTGATGACGGGTGACCGTTACTCCGTGGTCCCGAACGAGATTAAAAAGTACGCCTTGGGTTACTACGGCGAGCCGCTCGCCCCGCTGGACCCAGACGTGCTGGAGAAGATCATGGCCAACGGTTCCTCCGAAATCACGGAGGAAATCCCAGAACTCAAGCCGGTTCTGCCGGACCTGAAGAAGGCTCACCCGGACGAGGACATCGACACCCTGCTGCTTCGCGTGATGTTCGCCGGCAGCCAGGTCGATGAGATGAAGCGCTTTGTGGCCGAAGGCCGCGGCGGCGAGGGCGAAGGCGTCAAGGGCGGCGTCCTTACCTCCCTGGTACAGCAAATCTACGACTCTTCCGATACCACCGACTTCCACCTCAAGACTTCCGACTTGGAAATCAACCTCACCAAAGGAGAAAAGTAATCATGACTGATTCCACCAACTTGCACGACCTGAAGTCCCTGCTGAAGTGGGCCAACCTTTCTGATGACATCCAAGAGCTGCAGATTAAGTACGGCGATGTCGAGCTCGCGATGTCCCGCACCCCGGGCGGCCTGAACCGTCCGGCGCCGGTTCCGGAAGCCGCTCCGGCCGCAGCTCCAGCAGCAACACCAGCACAGGAAGCCGCACCGGCTTCCGCGCCTGCCGCTGAGCCTGAGTCCAAGCCTGCTTCTGCACAAGAGGAAGCACCGAAGGAAGAGCCACAGGCTTCCGGCTCCGGTGAGCCGTCCGCAGAGGGCGAGACCGTTAAGGCTCCCATGGTCGGTACCTTCTACGCTGCTCCGAAGCCGGGCGCAGATCCGTTCGTCAAGGTCGGCGACGAGGTCGAGGTTGGCCAGGTGCTGTGCATCGTCGAGGTTATGAAGCTGATGAACAACATCGAGTCCAAGGTTGCCGGCACCGTGAAGGAAATCCTCGTTGATAACGAGGACGCCGTGGAGCACGGCCAGCCCATCATGGTCATCCAGCCGAAGTAATCGACCTGGAGGAAAATATGTCAGATCTATTAGGTAGCGTGCTCATTGCTAACCGCGGTGAGATTGCGCTTCGCATCATTCGCGCCTGCAAGGAATTGGGCATCAAATCCATCCTTACTTATTCCGAAGGCGATAAGGACTCCTTGCCGGTAAAGCTCGCCGATCAAGCAGTCTGCATCGGCCCAGCGAATGTCTCCAAGAGCTACAACAGCCCCGAGCTGGTTATTTCTGCCGCCATGGCATACAAGGCTGATGCCATTCACCCGGGCTATGGCTTTTTGTCCGAAAAGCCGGACTTTGTCCGCATGGTGGAAGAAGAGATCGGCTTTGTTGGCCCTTCGGCTGAGCACATCGGCTTGATGGGTGACAAGATCGCGGCTAAGCGCATCGCCAAGTCCGCCGGTGTTCCCACCGTGCCGGGCTCCGACGGCGTGGTCACCGAGTTCGATGAGGCCCTGGAGGTTGCCCGCGAGACCGGCTTCCCGCTGCTGATTAAGGCTGCCGCCGGTGGTGGTGGACGCGGTATGCGCGTCGTGGAATCCGAGGACACGCTGGAAAAGGACCTCAACGAGATCATGAACGAGGCTGAGTCCGCGTTCAATGACCCGTCGGTCTACATCGAGCGCTTCTTGACGGATATCCGCCACATCGAGATTCAGGTGCTGGCAGATGGCGAAAATGCCGTCGCTCTGGGAGAGCGCGACTGCACTTCGCAGCGCCGCAACCAGAAGCTCATTGAGGAAGGCCCTTCGCCGGTGCTGACTGATGAGCTGCGCCAGGAAATGCAGGAAGCCGCGATTAACCTGTGTAAAGAGGTGAAGTACAGGAACGCCGGAACCATCGAGTTCGTCTTCGATAACACCGAGGATAAGTTCTACTTCATCGAGATGAACACCCGCATCCAGGTGGAGCACCCCGTAACGGAGATGATCACCGGTGTGGACCTCATCAAGGAGCAGTTGCGCATTGCCTCCGGGCAGAAGTTGTCCATCACCCAGGATGATGTGGAGATTCGTGGCCATGCCATCGAGTGCCGCATCAACGCCGAGGATCCGAACCAGAACTTCGCGCCGCGGCCGGGCAAGATCGAACACTACCGCGTGCCAGGTGGTTTCGGTGTGCGCATGGATACCCATATCGAAACGGGCTACACCATTCCGCCGTTCTATGACTCCATGGTGGGCAAGCTCATCGTATGGGCAGAAGACCGCGATGAGGCCATTACCCGTATGCTGCGTGCCATCGACGAGCTGCAGGTAGAAGGCGTTGTCACCACGGCGCCATTCCAGGCCATGCTGTTGGACAGTGAAAAGTTCCGCAGCGGCGAGTTCAACACTGGTTATGTTGCCAAGCTGCTGGAAGGTACCGACTCCATCCCTACGGATGACTAAACCCGGCTCCTTCTAGCGAGAGAGTGCAGGTTCCGCTTTGTGCCGGCCTGCACTCTTTTGCATTTTAAGTCTCTAAAATTACATCTCTATGTCACGCCTAGTCCCAGGCTTTGCTTAGACCCAAACCTGTGGGGAAGGAAAAACAATGTTGGTTATCGCCGCCATGCTGGTCGGCGCCATCGTCCCGGCGCAAACGGCCATTAATACGCGTCTGCGCGAGTCCGTGGGCTCACCCATCGCCGGGTTGCGTCCAGTAGCGTGGTGTATCTGTAACTGACGGTGGGCCCCTTATGAATGAGGCTGGCGACCACCGTAGTACCTTTCGATTCCGTAACCACACTTCCTCGAAAGGGATAACCACGATGGCCGCTAGCCCATATTCTATAGACCCGACTACCTACTTAGACGAATTGCTTGCCCAAGCATCCCCAGATCTCATGCGCGAGATGCTTCAAGGATTCATCAACCAAATCCTATCGACTCAAGCAGACCA
>NZ_JASPFZ010000059.1:0-446 GCF_030227355.1 Corynebacterium sp. MSK310 | reverse complement strand
TTGTGGGTCAACAACGCCAGAAGTACACACCTGAGTATCGACGTGAAGCCGCGAACCTGGTAATCGAATCGCAGCGCCCAATTGCTCATGTAGCCAAAGAAATTGGTGTCGCACCAGGTCTTTTAGGTCGATGGGTAAAAAATGAGCGTCAACGCCTAAGGCTCCTCCGATGGATTAAGCGAGGCGGATCTTCGTGCGGAGAATACTCGTCTGCGTCGTGAGCTGGCAGAAGCCACGATGGATAACGAGTTTTTGTCACAAGCGACAGCCTTCTTCGCTTTAAGGCAACGCGAGCAGAAAAGTTCGAATTGATGCAGCCAGAGCAAGGCGAATTTCAGTATCAAACGCATGGCACGCCTTTTGAAGGTATCTCGGTCTGGATACTACACATGGGCCCATATACAGCAGCAACGCTTATCCGGAAAAGATGATCGTGCATCATTTTA
>NZ_JASPFZ010000058.1:0-458 GCF_030227355.1 Corynebacterium sp. MSK310 | reverse complement strand
GCCACAAGTAGGCAGCCAGCCGCGGTGTAGGTGCCGTCGATGAAGATCTGATCGTAGACGCGCTGCGGGGCACCGTCGTTGGGGACGTCGATGAGCCAAAACGGTTCGAATCGGCGATCAAGTGTCCAACGACTCACCCTTTGTTGCCCGGCGAGTTCAGACAACGTCGCTGTGGAGGTGACATAGGAGATGAAGGCTTTAAAGTCGCAGGCCTGCGTGAGATCGGTGCGAGTTCGTGTCGTGGAGCTGCCGCAGTTCGGGTCTTTGCACCGCCACCTGGTTGTGCCTTTGGATGTGGTTCCGTTTTTCTTCATTTGCCCAGCACATACCGGGCATCGTGGCCTGTTTTTACTCACCCGGAAAGCACACCAGAGAGTGTCTGAGGTTGCGTCCAGTAGCGTGGTGTATCTGTAACTGACGGTGGGCCCCTTATGAATGAGGCTGGCGACCACCGTAGT
>NZ_JASPFZ010000057.1:0-471 GCF_030227355.1 Corynebacterium sp. MSK310 | reverse complement strand
GATAATGAGTTTTTGTCACAAGCGACAGCCTTCTTCGCTTTAAGGCAACGCGATCAGAAAAGTTCGAATTGATGCAGCCAGAGCGAGGCGAATTTCAGTATCAAGCGCATGGCACGCCTTTTGAAGGTGTCTCGGTCTGGATACTACACATGGGCCCATATGCAGCAGCAACGTTTATCCGGTAAAGATGATCGGACATCTTTTTACGATGATGTTGATAGCAAGATTCACCAGATCTGAAAAAGACTCCGACGAGGTCTATGGTGCCCCGCGGATCACCGCAGAACTCGCCGAGCGCTACCAGATCAGTGTGAATCGCAAGACTGTGGCCAAGCGGATGCGCCTGATGGGGCATTGAAGGGATGTCACCGCGTGCTTTTGTGCCCGTGACAACGAGGTTGCGTCCAGTAGCGTGGTGTATCTGTAACTGACGGTGGGCCCCTTATGAATGAGGCTGGCGACCACCGTAGT
>NZ_JASPFZ010000056.1:0-486 GCF_030227355.1 Corynebacterium sp. MSK310 | reverse complement strand
GCGTAGCCGGTTGTGGAAGGACTCCACAAACCCGTTATGCCATGGCATTCCCGGTGGGATGAACGCCTCGACAGTGTCTTGCTTAGCAGCCCAACTAGCCAGCTCACGGCTGATGAACTCCGGGCCGTTATCCATACGTAACACTCGAGGCCTGCCACGCACAGCAGCTCACGTTCTCCAGCAGGTCAATCACCGCAGTAGCAGTAATTGACCGAGCGACCTCGAAACCAACATGCTCACGGGTAAACTCGTCGATCACGTTGCAGATCTTAAAAGGCTTTGCCCTGGTAGTCGCTATCGAACTGGAAGTCCAGTGCCCACACGTGCCCCGGACATGTCGCTGGCTGCGTACGCGGCGTTGGCACAGGCAAGCACCGTTGCTTACCAGCTTTGCGAGGCAAGACCCGCAAACCCTCCTGGCGCCACAGCCGGCGCACCACATCACGGCCACAGGTAAAACCAGCTGGCCTGGGCTTTCACCCAAGC
>NZ_JASPFZ010000055.1:0-490 GCF_030227355.1 Corynebacterium sp. MSK310 | reverse complement strand
ATAATGCCAGATAGGATGCTATAGGTTAGGCCTAGGTCTTTAGCCAAGCTGGTCAGTGTCAGATCCACGTCATCATCTAAGTCCGGAAGTAGTGATTGGTAGAACAACCAGGAGTTCTTCCTAGCCTTAACTCCAGCTGCAGCAATAGGGTTATGTGGTGTGTTGGTGGCATAAAAGACTACCGGTACATCTGCCTCACCATCAGTAGCGGTGTTGTAGTCTAGTGACTCGCCGGCTGGACGGGTATCCCCCGTTATGATGTCGCCTACTGGATCGTGGCCTGTTGTGGTGGGTGGTGGTGTGCTACTTGTCATCGTGTTAGTACCCCGATTACTCCACATGAATGGTCGAATGCGTTTTCGTCTAACTAGGCATCAGACTACCCACCCGAAAAGACACCAGGGGTAAAACCCACACACCCGACACGCATAACCCCTGTTCGGCAGAGTACACGTCGCAAATATCAGCGGGGGTAAAACGACGGAAAGTC
>NZ_JASPFZ010000054.1:0-504 GCF_030227355.1 Corynebacterium sp. MSK310 | reverse complement strand
CACGTGCTGGCCCCTGACACCATCACACTGCATGCTCTATCGAAAGGTAGAAACACCACTCAAACGGACTTGACCGTTCTGCACGTAGCTTTGCGTTTTCTTTTCTCTCACTGGCGGATTCGCTCGGAATAAGTTGTCGCCTGGGCCTTGTCACGCATGGTCTTCGTGCGGGCGCGTTTGCCGGTGCCGTACTGCTTAAGCCAGGAATAAAGTGAGGAACGATTGGTTCCAAGCTCTGCTGAAGTCGCATAAAGTGAGAGGTCCTCATTGTTTTCGTAGAGGGCCTAAGCATCACGCTTGAACTGTTCGGAGTACCTAGGCATGGTGGTAGATTACCTTTCTTCCCAACCCAACCGGGCTGGATATCAGGTGTCTACCTAACAGGGGTCAGGTCCTCCGACATGACACGGTGACCAGGCTTACGCCGGGTGGTGATGCATCGACGCCGTTTGCTAAAGCCTTTTAGTCCCATGGTTTTCATGATGCGTGCAACCTTCTTGTGAT
>NZ_JASPFZ010000053.1:0-526 GCF_030227355.1 Corynebacterium sp. MSK310 | reverse complement strand
GGTTTGTGGTGGTTTGTTCTTTTGGTTAGGTTTGGGCTTTTCACGGCCTTTTCAGTGTTTTGCTGAAATTCTTTTTGTGGAGAGTTTGATCCTGGCTCAGGACGAACGCTGGCGGCGTGCTTAACACATGCAAGTCGAACGGAAAGGCCCTGCTTGCAGGGTACTCGAGTGGCGAACGGGTGAGTAACACGTGGGTGATCTGCCCTGCACTTCGGGATAAGCTTGGGAAACTGGGTCTAATACCGGATAGGAACCATCTTTAGTGTGGTGGTTGGAAAGTTTTTTCGGTGTAGGATGAGCTCGCGGCCTATCAGCTTGTTGGTGGGGTAATGGCCTACCAAGGCGGCGACGGGTAGCCGGCCTGAGAGGGTGTACGGCCACATTGGGACTGAGATACGGCCCAGACTCCTACGGGAGGCAGCAGTGGGGAATATTGCACAATGGGCGCAAGCCTGATGCAGCGACGCCGCGTGGGGGATGAAGGCCTTCGGGTTGTAAACTCCTTTCGCTAGGGACGAAGCTTTTT
>NZ_JASPFZ010000052.1:0-585 GCF_030227355.1 Corynebacterium sp. MSK310 | reverse complement strand
GACCTGGTCAAGCGCATGTTTGATACTGGTGAGCTCAACCGGGTGCGGATGTCAGATATTTATCTACCTGCGCACCGATGAAGGATGGTTGTACTTGTGCGTGATCCGAGACGGCCACTCCCGTCGTGTGCTGGGCTAGGCTATGAATAGCGCCCAAGATACGCGCCTAGTCAAAGGAGCACTGCGAATAGCACATGCGCTGCGCGGTGACGTTGCTGATGGTCTCGTGTTTCACGCTGACCGCGGAACGCAATGTACCAGCGAGCAGCTCTGGGAGGTGTGCCGCAACCTAGGTGTTGCTCAGACGGTGGGGCGTACCGGGGTGTGTTTCGATAACGCGATGGCTGAGTCGTTCTGGTCGACGCTTAAGACCGAGTTTTACGACCGGAAGCGCTGGCCAACCCATGATGCCGCCCGCAAGGCCGTTGCTTACTGGATTGAAGTGGTCTACAACCGTCGGCGCCGACACTGAAGACCTCGGGATGGTCAGCTCTGTCGATTTCGAGAACCACATCACCCAAACCAGAAACGAAGAAAAATCGCTGCCTAACCACTAGGTAGCTCCACTACGTGTCCACGATTTGC
>NZ_JASPFZ010000051.1:0-709 GCF_030227355.1 Corynebacterium sp. MSK310 | reverse complement strand
TCCTAGAGGCAGCAGGTATCCCACGGTCGACATTTTTCTATCACCAGAAACGACTCAGCGAGCCAGATAAGCACGCTGCGATCAAGGACGCGATCCTAGAAATCTTCGAGGCTAACAAGCATCGCTACGGCTACCGGCGGGTGTTGCTGGACCTGCGTAACAAGGGCTGGGTGGTCAATCACAAACTCGTCTACAAACTCATGCGTCAGATGGGTCTTCGAGCCAAGATCCGCCAACGCAGGCCGTATGTTTCCTACGCAGGAACTATAAGCCACATCGCTGACAACAAACTCGACCGCAAATTCACCCCAGACACGCCAAACACCGTCTTTGTCAGCGACGTCACCGAGTTCAGGGTCGCAGGCCGAAAAGTGTATTTGTCACCGGTGATGGACTTGTTCGACCGCTCAATCGTTGCTCACACCGTGGCCACATCGCCGACGGCAGCGTTTACTGCCGATTCTTTGTCCAAGACGATCGCAGCCTGTGCACCGAAGCCTGGGTGGATGATGCACACCGATCAAGGATTCCAGTACCAGCATTCCTCCTGGCGTAACCTGATCGGTGACAACGGTGGTGTTCAGTCGATGTCGCGTAAAGCCAACTGCTACGACAATGCAGTAATGGAGAACTTCTTCGGGCACGTAAAGACCGAGATGTACCACGGGGAAGTCTTCGACACCGTCGAAGACTTCAACCAAGCGATCGA
>NZ_JASPFZ010000050.1:0-744 GCF_030227355.1 Corynebacterium sp. MSK310 | reverse complement strand
CATCGAAGACAGGTTTTTAGAAAAGTGCGTTCGACACCGCTGCCAGGACGCATTCGGCAACACGTCACTAATCGCATGCTGGATTCCTAGATGCGCGTCACTGGTGACAAGATAGACCTCATTAAGTCCGCGAGCTTTAAGATCCCTAAAGAACCCAGTCCACGACGCCACAGACTCAGATGTAGCAACCTGCATGCCCAATAGCTCACGATAGCCTTCGGCATTAACCCCGGTAGCCACGAGGACGGAAGCTTTGACCACGCGTCCTCCTTCGCGGACTTTCATGGTCAATGCATCACAGGCAACATACAGGTATGGACCGGTATCGAGTGGTCGGGTACGGAAGTCTTCGACCATCTCGTCCAGGTCTTTAGCCATGTCAGATACCTGCGACTTTGAAAGATTATTAATTCCCAAACTGGCGACGAGATCGTTCATCCTGCGTGTGGACACGCCTTTTAAATAGCAGGTAGCTATTACGGTTGTTAGTGCTCGTTCTGCCCGAGTGCGTCGTTGCAATAACCAGTCCGGGAAAAATGACCCGGTACGTAGTTTGGGTACAGCGACATCAATGGTGCCAACGCGAGTATCAAGATCGCGGTGGCGGTAGCCGTTGCGGACATTGGTTCGAGACTTAGACGTGGTGGCGTAGTCGGCGCCGCAGATCTGGTCTGCTTGAGTCGATAGGATTTGGTTGATGAATCCTTGAAGCATCTCGCGCATGAGATCTGGGGATGCTTGGGC